>JAIBAY010000001.1:0-300000 GCA_019694975.1 Chitinophagales bacterium | reverse complement strand
GTTTTTCCCAGGTTGTCTGGCCTTTGTCTTTATGCCTTTTATCCCAAAGAAACGGTTCGCGGATCCACTCATCGGGCTTTTTGCCGCGCATGCCCAGTTCTTCGCCGTAATAGATGAAGGGTGTTCCGGGCAACGTAAGGTAAATGGCAGCAGCGAGCTTTGCTTTCTCCGTATTGTTATTCAAATCAGACATGATCCTGTTGACATCATGGTTACTGAGAAAGACAGGATCAGCATATGATGTACTGAAGTCATCGTAAAGTGACTTGGTGACTAAAAGTTTTTCTATGAGTTGATCGTTTTTTTCTTGCTGCAGCATTTTTAAAAGGTCCCAGGAAAGTTCGAAGTTGAATGCGCCGGTGAGTGACTGCATATAGGTGGCAACGATTTCCTTCTTGTTCCATACTTCGCCGATCGTGATTACATCCGGCTTTTCTGTTTTCAATGCATCAGTGAACTCCTTCCACCAGCTGTTGTTGGCAGCCGTATCGGCTGCTTCATAGATAAACTGTGCGGCGTCCAGCCTGAAGCCATCGACCGCTGTTTCTTTCAACCACCATTTCCCGATATCAATCATTGCTTGGCGGACAGCCGGATTATCATAATTGAGGTCGGGCATCACACTGGAAAAAAATCCATAGTACCGTTCAGCATTATTGTTTCCATTGCCATTTCGCGGATGATGCCAGTTATGATCGTCTTCGTCATCATTTGACTTCCAGACATAATAGGACTTATACACCGGATCATTTTTCAAGGCTGCCTGAAACCAGGGATGATCATAAGCGGTGTGATTGGCCACAAGATCCATCAGCACCAATATGTTTCTTTTATGTGCTTCTGTAACAAGGTTCCTGAAGTCATCCAGCGTTCCATAAACGGAATCAACGGCACGGTAATCCAACACATCATATTTATGGTAGGAAGGTGAAGGGTGAAAAGGTGTAAGCCACAATCCTGTTATGCCGAGCTGCGCCAGGTAATCCAGCCTGGAAGTGATACCATTGAGGTCACCGATACCATCATTGTCTGAATCGCAGAATGAACGGATGAAAATTTCATAAAAGACACGGTGATTCAGGTCACGTTGCACTTTTTCTTCTATGGTGATCATCGTTGCACCCGGGCGATCAAGTTGTGCGTGTACCATGACGGGCAAAAACAGGAGCGTAAACAACAAATGTATGCGGCAATTGATTTTATGCATTTTCAGCGGTATTGGATAATCATCTGGTAGAACTTGGGTGCATGCACCATACCACAAGTGATATCTTCCTGCTGTGAATACACAGTGAGCCCTTCACCCGGGCAATCATTCGGACGACGCACATTACCAGAACACAATGTACAGCGCAGCAGTGGTGCCCATCACAATCAGCAACCCGATAAGAAACGGAGTGCTGACCTTGAAAGTTGATTTGTCGATTACAAGTGCCTTCGGATTGTTTTTAGAAGCAGGATCCATTAATCCAAAAATTACAATCAGCGCCACACAGCTCAGAAAAACGATCGACATACGGTTCATGAACGGAATAGCCGGCATCGCGTATTTCAGAATTGCGGAAAATGGAATGCTACATAACGTGGCTGCCAGCGCGCCCGAGGAATTGGATCGTTTCCAGAAAAATCCCATCAGGAACATGGCCAGGATGCCGGGCGAAATGAATCCGGTGAATTCCTGGATATAGGTGAAGCCCTGGCCGAGACTCTTCAGTGCCGGAGAGATAAGTAATGCGATGGCAAAAGCAATAAAGATCGCCCAGCGGCCTGTGGAAACAACTTTTTTGTCTTCCGCATCTTTGTTGATGAAACGCTTATAGATGTCGAGTGAAAAAATGGTGGAAATGCTATTCGCTTTTCCTGCCAGTGAAGCAACGATAGCCGCAGTGAGTGCAGCCAATGAAACACCTCTCAATCCGTTTGGCAGTAACTCAAGTAATGTAGAATAGGAGTTGTCAGGTTTCACGATACCATTCTCTGTCATGCCGGCAATGATATGCTGATCTGCATTATTTATAAACAACACATAGCATGCGATACCGGGAACCACTACAATCAGAGGCATCAGTAATTTCAGAAAAGCGGCAAATAACAAACCTGCGCGGGCTGTTGGCAGGCTGGCACCCAAGGCACGTTGCGTGATGTATTGATTGCAGCCCCAGTAGCTGAGGTTGGCAATCCACATTCCGCCGATGAGTACCGACAATCCCGGCAGTTGTTCCCATGGATCCTGCATGCCGCCCTGTCCGTTAATCACCTGGTATTTGCCTTTCGGAAATATCATGTGAAAATGATCAGGGGCTTTCTGCCGCAGCAGGTTCAATCCTTCCAGTGCACCACCGCCTGTACCTAATGTAGAAGACACCAGGTCTAATGCCAGATAGGTTGTGATGAGGCCTCCGAGGATCAGGAAGAATACCTGTATCACATCTGTATAACCGATAACCCGCATGCCGCCTAACGTGATGATGATTGCAAACAGCGAAAGGCCGGCGGCACACGCCAGGAATGGAAGATCCAGCATGTGCTGAATCGTTAATGCTCCCAGGTAAATGATGGATGTCAGGTTTACAAATACATAGATCATCAGCCAGAATACAGCCATTATGGTGGCGACGCGTTCATCATACCGTTGCCGGAGAAATTGCGGCATGGTATAGATTTTATTTTTTAGGTACAGCGGCATAAAAAAGACTGCCACGATAAGGAGCGTAATGGCGGCCATCCATTCATAGGAAGCGATGCCCAATCCAAGTGCGAAGCCTGATCCGCCCATGCCGATGAATTGTTCGGCTGAAATATTGGATGCAATCAATGAAGCGCCAATGGCCCACCAGGTGAGTGATCCTTCGGCAAGAAAAAAATCTTTGGAGTCGTTGTGTGTGTTTTTCTTTTTTTGATAGACCCAATAACCATAGAGTGAAACGATAGCGAAATAAGTAAAGAACACTGCATAGTCAATGGGTTGCATAGTGTGCGTCATGGTTTGCTATTTGGTTTTAGTTCAGCATTACTGCTCTTCAACTGCTAAATGTAATAGTTTGTCTGATCTGTTAACTCCTTTTTTTAACTTCTCCTGTAATCCGCTTATCCTTTGATTATGGCTGTATGCCGGATGATGAATTGGAGTAATGAACTTCCTGTTGTTTTCTCAATACATCGGCCGCCCATTCCGCCGTCACATCCCGTTGCGGGTTGCCAAGCATCTCATATCCCACCATAAATTTTTTTACGGTAGCCGACCGTAACAGTGGCGGCAGAAAATGCATATGCCAGTGCCATTCAGGATGGTCGCCGTCATTTACAGGTGCCTGGTGCATGCCGGCGGAATAAGGAAAAGATGTTTGAAAAATATTGTCATAACGTATCGTAAGATTCTTCAGCAATCCCGCGAGTGATTTTTTCTCTTCCATGGTAAACTGTGTTATAGCCTGTACCTGTCTTTTTGCGATGATCATGGTTTCAAATGGCCAGACCGCCCAAAAGGGTACGAGTGCCACAAAATGATCATTGCTGCAAACGATGCGCTCTTCCTTTTTCAGCTCAAGGGCCAGGTAATCTGCCAACAGGCTTTTTCCTTTGGCATTAAAATAGTTTAACTGCTGAACAGTTTCTTTTTGTGGCTCAACCGGCACATCACTCGAGCCCCAGATCTGCCCGTGTGGATGCGGATTGCTGCACCCCATGATTTCGCCTTTATTTTCGAAAATGAGGATGTACTTCAGTTTGGGATTTTGAGCAAGCGTCGTGAACTCATCGCACCATAAGCCAATTAAGGCTGAAATATTTTCGACGGACAGATGTGGCAGTGTGAAATCGTGACGCGGTGAAAAGCAAATGACCCGGCAGATACCACTCTGGCTTTTTGCAATCAGCAGGTCGTCTGTGTTCATACTTGCTTCCGGTGTATCTTCCTGCATGGATGAATAGTCATTCGTAAAAGCGAAACAGGAAGTATAAGCCGGATTGATGTTGTCTCCGGCTCTCTTATTGCCCGGACATAAATAGCAATGTGGATCATATGCCGGCCGGTTGTCGGTTGCTGCGGTTTCCACCTTGCCCTGCCAGGGACGGTTGGTCCGTTGCGGTGAAACAAGCAGCCATTCTCCGGTGAGAATGTTTTTACGGCGGTGCGGGTACTTTGTGAAATCAATCGTAGGTTCACTCATAACGGAAGTATAAGGTTTAGTATCCTTTCAGTATCGTTGTGCCTGCTTCCACCTTTGCCACATAAGGGGTCAGTGTTTTGCCGAATGCTTCCTCATAGGCGACAGCGGTATTTTCAATAATGGATGCCACTGATTCTTCCTGCACCAGGTTGATGCTGCATCCGCCAAATCCTCCACCCATCATCCTTGCGCCCTTCACGGCATCATTATGCTTTACACTGCTTACCAGGAAATCAATTTCCGGGCAACTTGCTTCATAATCATGCTGCAGACCGGCATGGGAAGCGAACATTAATTTCCCAAATGCGCGAACATCTCCTTTTTTTAATTGCTCAGCAGCCTGCACCACTCTTTCATTTTCTTCCACTATAAATTTACAGCGCCTGTAAAGCGTGTTGTCAAACGGTGCGATGTATGCATCAAGCATTGCGATACTGGCATCGCGGAGGTAGTATACTTCCTGCTCATGTTGCCGGATCATCGCAACGCCTTCTTCACACTGATTTCTTCTGACATTGTATTCCGATGTTCCATGTGAATGTTTCACATTCGAATCCAGTAAGAGTATGCGGAGGCCGTCCATGCTGATCGGAACATATTCATGTTCAAGCGAACGGCAATCAATTTTTATTGCCTGGCCCGGCTTGCCGAACATGCTGGCAAACTGATCCATGATGCCGCAACGGACACCTACGAAATCATTCTCAGCCCGTTGTGCCATTTGAACCAGCTTCAGCTTTTGCAGACTTGCATGTGTCATTTCATTCAGCGACATGGCCACGGCACATTCCACTGCAGCAGATGATGAGAGTCCGGCCCCGACCGGAATATTGCCGGCAACGGCAGCGTTAAAACCATTCACATCTATGCCGGCAAGCTTAAATTGTTCCACCACACCAAGAATATAATTTGGCCACGAAGATGTGTCAGAAGGAATAAGGTCATCAATCGTTGTTTCATAGGTCGCATTAAAATCAACAGAGTATAGTTGAACAAGGTTATCCGTTCGGGGAGTCAAGACGAAATAGATTCCCTTGTCAATGGCAGCGGGCAGCACAAAGCCCATGTTGTAATCGGTGAATTCACCAATCAGGTTGATTCTTCCGGGAGAAAAAACAAACAGTGAGTTGTCCTGTACAAGGTTTCTTATTGCATCAGGTGGTGCCGTCATAGGATAAGGATTGAATCAATAAGTTCAGTAGTAGCGTTTACAGCTCAGCTATTTTAGCGGGCAGCTTTCTTTATTGGGCCTTCAAGATAATCGAAAACCTGATTTGTTGGTTTGTGATGCCGGTATTAAGCGTAACACTTCCGGGCACTTCAAACATGCGGCAATGATCATAGAAATCGTAAATTTACTTTTACCATGATGAGATCATTTTTTTATACATGCTGCCTATGTTTGATAATTGTTTCGTGCAAAAAGCCGGAAGAAATTATTGAAACACCTCCTGTTGTAAAGGATACTGTAGTCAACGGTGGCTTTGAAGCTGATCAGATGGAAACAGCTTCGGCCGCAGGTTGGATGACTGCAGGCGCTGATTCCGGTGCAGATCAGGTTATCGGTGGCGGCTACGAAGGCAATTATGCACTGAGTCATCAGATGGCTGCAGCCTATAAGGTGGTTACATACCAGGATCTGAATGGGCTGAAGAACGGTTACTATCAGCTAACGGCATTCATACAAAATAGCGGTGGACAAAATGCCTGTTATCTCAGTGGTAAAACCACCGGCAATGAACGCCTCACATCACTTCCTGTTTCCCCGGTATGGACGATGGTGATAGTCCGTGGCATACAGGTTACGGATGGAAAATGCACCATCAGCATTTATTCTGATGCCAATGCAGGTAACTGGTGTAAGGTTGATGCTGTTAGCCTAATCCAGGATGATTTACCCTATACTTTTTTGAAAGGCGGTGATGTTTCAGAACTGAGTTACCTGGAATCGAAAGGCGGAAAGTTTTACGATAACGGTGTAGAGCAAGACTGTTTTGAAATACTGAAAAGCCACGGTTTTAATATTGTGCGGCTAAGGCTTTACAATGATCCGGGGAACCCGGGATATGCGCCATCCAATCTTCTGCCTGCCGGATTTCAAAACCCTGCCGACATCCTGCAGCTCGCACAACGCGCAAAGGCTGCAGGGATGCAGATTGAGCTGACGTTTCATTACAGTGATTACTGGAGTAATGGCACTACACAATATAAACCTCATGATTGGGTAAACCTGAGTTTTGAAGACTTGAAAGCAGCGGTGTACAATTTCACCTTCGGCTTCATGAATCAGATGAAAGATCAGGGCACCATACCGGAATACGTTTCGCTGGGTAATGAAACGCCGGGTGGTTTTCTATTTCCCGATGGTGACTACAATCATTTCGGACAGATGGCTGCATTGTTTAACCAGGGATATGATGCAGTGAAGGCTGTATCACCTGATTCGAAAGTAATTATTCACCTCGATGATGCGGGCAATACCTCACTCTACGACTGGTTTTTCGGATCGCTTACTGCTGCAAGCGGAAAGTATGATATCGTGGGCGCTTCTTATTATCCTTTCTGGTCGCAAAGAACAGTAACGCAAATGCGCAACTGGGCTAACTATGAAAGTGCCAAACTTGGCAAGGAGATACTGATTATGGAAACGGGATATAACTGGAACCCGACTTTGCCGAATGGCTCCGGCGGGCAATTGGGAAATAACGGGCCATATCAGAACATCTATCCGTCTTCCCCGCTGGGCCAAAAAAATTTTCTGCTCGAATTGTTCAATGGAATTAAAAGCGCCGACAACGGAAAAGTGATTGGTGTGCTGTACTGGGATCCGGTGATGATTGCGGTGCCGGGTGTAGGATGGCAACTGGGAGCACCAAACGTAGTAGCCAACACAACACTTTTTGATTTCAGCGGTAATGCACTTATTTCATTAGATGCTTTCAGGTACAATAATTAACTCCATCTCATATCCTTAAATCGTCATTGCAACTCTCCAAAATATCGGCAGGCAATTTTCATGATGAAAAAATTTTTCAGTTTCAGCTGAGTAATGGCTGGATGAAAGTTGATATACTGAGCTACGGCGCCACCATCATGTCTGTTGAGGTGCCTGACCGTTTGGGAGTCCGGCAAAATGTGGTGGCGGGTTTTCACTCCACTGAAAAATATATGCAACCTCATCCATACCTCGGTTGCACAATCGGCCGGTTTGCCAACAGGATTGCAGGCGGAAAGTTTGCTATTGACGGGAGAACGTATCAGCTTTCTGTAAATGAACCGCCCAATCATCTGCATGGTGGTCATTACGGCTTTGATAAAAAGGCCTGGCACGTGATCAACACTATTGAAGAAGAAGACAGGATAGGTGTGCGTTTTGGATATGTTTCCAAAAATGGTGAAGAAGGCTATCCCGGTACATTGCAGGTAACAGCCGCCTTTACGCTAACCACTGCGAATGAACTGCACCTGCAATACACGGCCACTACTGATAAGGCTACGATTGTAAATCTGACCAATCATGCCTATTTCAACCTGTCGGCATTTCAATCGCTTACTATACACCGTCACCTGCTGAAGCTCAATGCAGCATTTTGTTTACAGCGCGACAAGCATCAGGTTCCAACAGGAGTATTGCAGGCATTACAGGATGGAGCACTGGATTTTGGCACAGCGAAGGAAATTGGCGAAGGCCTGCGTTTATTGCGTGATGAAAATGGCATTGATCATACATTTGTAATCCGTAACTACAATGGAAGCTTGATACCGGCAGCTGAATTAACTGAAAATATTTCGGGAAGAAAAATGAAGGTGTTGACAGATCAGCCCGGCATACATATCTACACGGCGAATTTCTGGAATGGTCAACTGCGCAATGATGATGAGATACCATTTGAAAAGCATGGTGCCATTGCGCTGGAAACCGGTTTCTTTCCCGATGCACCCAATCATCCGAATTTTGCGGGCACTATATTAAAGCCCGGAGAAGTCTACCGGTCAACTACTGTTTTTAAGTTTCTTAATGCAGAGGATTGAACAATACCCTTGTAAACATCACCGCGATTCAAGCATCAGTGAAGCGCTTTCAAGGCCCGGTGAAGAGGCTGTGAGTTGAATGCTGCCGGCATTCTTAGTTGCCTGAATGATGGCCAGGCATTTTGCATCATACGCTTTCCGTTTCTCCGCTTTGAATGGTTCCATACTTGTTTCGCTGCCATTGTCAACGCCTGCAACAAATCCTTCACCACTGATACGGAAAGACACTTCATTACTGGCAAGGGGAACCCTGTTGCCATTCATATCCGTGATCTCAGCGGTTACGAATGAAAGATCCTGGCCGTCAGCAGTAATCCTGTTTCTGTCAGCCGTCAATGTAATTTTTGCCGCTATGCCGGCAGTTTTCACTTCTTCACTTAATACGATCGCACCATTCTTCCTTGACACGGCTTTTAAGGTGCCTGCTTCAAACGGCACGCGCCATTGTACATGGAGTGTGTCACCGTTCCTGCTTTTCTTTCCCAGTGATTTACCATTCAGGTACAGTTCCACTTCGTCAGCCTTGCTGTAATAAGCCCATACATCAATCACCTCGCCTGCCTTCCAGTTCCAGTGCGGCAACAGGTGTAATACCGGTTGGTCAGTCCATAGGCTCTGATAGAGATAAAAGGCATCTTTTGGAAATCCTGCCAGATCAATCACTCCAAAATATGAACTGCGTGAAGGCCAACCGTATGGTGTCGGTTCACCCAAATAGTCGAAGCCTGTCCAGATGAAAATGCCGGCGATGAAATCATATTTCAGATATTCTTTCAGTGATTCTTCATGTGTAGAACCCCAGGAGGCGCAGCAATTGTCGTAGGAAGAACAACGGTGTTCAGGGTTTCCTCCGGTGAATGGTTTGTTCCAGTCTTCGGGCCACCGGCGGATACTGTCGGAGGGCATTTCATAATAGCCACGCGATTCAAATGCAGATGCTGACTCGGTTGCGAGAAATGATTTCATTCCCCAGCGATCCTGTGCACCGGCCCATTGTGCATGACGGTAGTTATAGCAGATCAGGTCATAAGCACCGGATTGCAATAGCAGGTTGGAAGTATCTGTGTGATCATTTGCGGAAGTGACAGGGCGTGTTGGATCAAGCGATTTAACAATGGCGGTAAGTTCCCTCGAAATGGTTATGCCTGTGCTGTCTTTCTTCAACTGTTCTTTGGGTACTCCGGGTTTCCAGTCATAGGCAGATTGCTCAGGAATTTCATTACCCACGCTCCATGCGATTATCGACGGGTGATTCCGGTCGCGCAATAACTGGTCTTTCAAATCTTTTTCATGCCATTCATCCCAGAACAGGTGATAGTCGAATGTCGTTTTGGGTCGTTTCCACATATCGAATGCCTCATCCATAACCAGGAAACCCATTTGATCGCAGAGGTCCAGTAATTCAGGTGCAGGCGGATTATGAGCGGTACGAATTGCATTGCAGCCCATGGTTTTTAATATGATGAGCTGCCGTTCAATGGCCCTTGTATTGACGGCTGCGCCAAGTGCACCAAGGTCGTGATGCTGGCAGACTCCATTGATCTTCAGGTGTTCGCCATTCAGAAAAAATCCTTTGCCTGCATCGAAGTTAAAATACCGGATACCGAATGGTGTGACATATTCATCCGTTATAATATCATTGACGATAATTTGGGTGACTGCTTTATACAATTGTGGATGACTGACAGACCATAATAATGGATTGTTTACCTGCAATGACTGAACAACGATCTTGTTAACTCCGGGATTAACGGATAACGGTGAAGCAATGGTGGCTGCCAATACCGACTGCGGATCATACAAAGAAGTTTTTACGATCGTAGCAGCTTTCTTTTTCCCGGCATTCTTCACCGTGATGTTGATCGTTATTTTGGCAGCTGATGCAGTTATTTCAGGCGTGGTGATATACGTTCCCCATTGATCTACGAAAAGATCATTGGTGGTGATCAGCCATACATTACGGTAGATGCCGGATCCTGAATACCATCGCGAATTGGGTTGTTGTCCGTTTTCCACTCTTACGGCAATCACATTCTTCTGTTCACCGTAGTGGAGGTATGGTGTAAGATCATAACGGAAAGAGATATAGCCATTGGGCCTTTTGCCAAGCAGGTGGCCATTGATCCACACTTCACTTAAACGGTACACACCGTCAAAATCAATCTGTACATTTTTGCTTTTCAGATCACTGCTTACCAGGAATGATTTCCTGTACCATCCAACACCTCCGGGAAGCGCTCCGCCACCAATACCGGCAGGATGGCTGGCGGAGAAGGATGCTTCAATGCTCCAGTCATGTGGCAGGTTTAACAGTCGCCAGGAAGCATCAGCGTAATTCAAATGCCATGCTGTGGTTTCGTCGCCTAAAAAAAATCGCCAGTCGTCGCCAAAATTTTTCACCGACCGGCTTTGTTGCTGTGCATTCGTATGCAGGATGCAGAGCGTGAACAACAGGATGAAGCAGCATTTTTTGATCATCATTTTGTATCAGATGAAGGAGTGTGAAGGAAGTTAAATCGTGCGATCTGTTTACCGCACTTTGTATTTTTTTGCGATTACAGGGTAAAGGTTTAACAATGAATCAATCGCATTGCCCTGTTTATCAAAAATAAATTCCCAGGTATTTAAGGGTTCCCAGATAAAGGTGCCCTTCATCTCTCCATCCGGCAGATTAAATGCAATATCATTCACTTCTGTTTTGTGCTGTGTGTATTCCGCCACTAATACATCCTGTTTATAACGGCTGGAAAGATCGTTCAGGTTTTGCTGCAATTCCGCTATGGTGCCATGCCATTGCGGATAGTAAGATTCCCCGATTATGTCAAACTGAATACCTCTCTCCGTCATGGCATCCAGCCATTGGATCGATTCCTTATTTTGTCCACCCAGCGCAATGTGCAGCATAATTTTGACGGATGGAGCCACTTCCTTCACGCCTGCGATTCCAGCCTTAATTAAAAGTGCAAGACTGTCGGGATGTTCAAAACTGCCTTCGGGCCACAGCATACCATGATTGATTTCATTTCCTATTTGCACCATATCCGGCAAAACCCCTTCTTCGGACAGTACAGTCATCACATTGAATGTATAATCATGCACAGTTTGTGTTAGTTGGGGGAAGGGTAGGTGCTTCCATGCATCAGGTTTGAACTGCTTTTGCGGATCAGCCCAGTTATCGCTGTAGTGAAAATCAAGCAGCCATTTCATCCCTGCCTGTTTGATTCTTTTTGCCATAACGATGGTTTGCGGCAATCCGCAATATCCTTCCTTTGAATAACCACTGTCGGCTTGCGGGTCTGCAAAGAGCCGTAACCTGATGTAGTTAAAACCATATTTCTTTAATATCATGATGGCGTCATCCTGCTTCCCATCTACGGTAAACTTTATGCCCTTTGCTTCTAACTCCGGCAGAAAGGAAATGTCAGCACCGAGTATCATATCGGTTTTGCTTTTGTTAGTTGCAGGCGGTGTTGGTTGATGTGTCGCGACCGGCATCAGCAATGAAACAATTAAGCCAACGGGAAGAAGTAACTGCAGAAGAGGGTTCATAAGTTATTTCGTTAATAGAAAGTAAAGTTACCGACTCAAGTGAAACGGAGTTAATATAATTAATACGGATGGTAATCAAATTCTGTAAACAACAGGTGAAGCTTTTCATCTGTGAGCAAACCCATTCGAAGTGTTACACTTGACTGCTGATGAATGTGCCGCCCATCAGGCATCATCGGTACTAAAGCGGAAGACGATGGAGTGATGCAGGCAAAAAAAAGAGCCGGCTGTTCATGCCGGCTCTTTCAGTAACGCTGTTATGAATTAATATCCTTCATTCTGCTTAAGATTCGTATTGGCGATGATATCGGAAGCAGGAATCGGGTACAGATCGAGGTAAGCCGGTACGGATGTTCCGTTTTCAACATTTCCTTTCCATGGCCACAGGTAGTCGCCACCACTGAATTTCTTGAAGCGGATGAGGTCAGTACGGCGTGTTCCTTCCCAATATAATTCTCTTGAACGCTCAGTAAAAATAAGATCAAGGTCAATGGATGACACATTGTGTTCACTGTTGCCGTAGGCTCTCACACGCAGATCATTGATCAGGTTAACTGCTTTAGCCTGATCGCCGGAACCGCCACGGGCCACTGCTTCGGCATACATCAGGTAAACGTCAGCCAGGCGGAACATGGGAAAATCAGTATCCACAAACGTACCATTCGGATCAGAACCGATCACCCCGGCGGAAGTTACATTCCTCCATTTGGCAATGGCATAACCATCTGTAAAGGTGGTTGATAGTTTTATCACTCCGTTCACCGTATCATTCACACTCAGATTCTGTCCGTCAGTAAAGAACAGGTAGCGGCCGTCAAGTGTATCGGGAAACTGATTCACAAATGCGGAAGTGGCACGATAACCGCCCCATCCGCCGGAAATACCAAATTCAAGGGGTTTCATTTTGCCACCTACAGGTGCATGTACCAGGAAGGTTGTTGCACCCCATGATTTTGTGAAGTTACCATCACTGGTGATCGGGAAAATAATTTCACTGGAGAGGTTGTTGTCGGCCAGGAAAAGATCCGTGTATTTCGGCTGAAGCGTATAGCCGGCATTCAATACTTTATCGCAGTAGGTGATGCAGTCATTATACCTTGGTGTGCCGGTATATACTTCAGCATTAAGGTACATCTTGGCCAGCAAGGTCCAGGCAACAGCATTATTCACCCTCGCATACTCAGCCTGATCAGGATTGGGTAAAAGGCCTTCGATATCCTTCAATTCCTTTTCAATATATTGAAACAGGTCGGCCCGGGAGATCTGCTCAGGGAAAAAGGAACCTGTTGCATCATCTTCCGTTACAAAGGGAACATTGCCGAACATATCCATTGCATGATAATAGGTAAGTGCCCGAAGAAAACGTGCTTCATACCGGTAGCCTTTGATTTTATTGATATCATCAGCAGAAAAACCACGATCGTTTAATTTTTCATCCGACGATTCGCGGATAAACTCATTACACAGCGGAATCTGGAAATAGAAACGGTAATACATGCCTTTTACCCATGCATTATCGGAAGACCATGACATCTCATGCAACTCAGGTATGCCCGGATCGCTCCATCCGCAAACCGCTTCATCAGTTGGCAGCTCCTGCAGGTTCCAGTATACACGAACGTAGTTAGAAAATCCTTCATCTATACCGCTGATGTCAGGTTTTCCGTCGGGTCCTTTATTACCGGTAGTGCTGAAACCTGCGTACAGCTTGGCCAGCACTTCGATATAGTTATCCGGATCAGCATACACCGACTCGGTGTTTAATCCGTAAAAAGGTGTGCGATCAAGGTCTTTCAGACATGAAGTAAGTGAAAGCACAATTATGGAAACAAAGATGGATAATTTAGCTAATGTAGTTTTCATCACTTCAGGTTTTAAAGGTTAAGGCTTAAGTTAATGGAGAAAATCCTGGGGCGCGGGTAAATGTTGTTATCTATTCCTCCCGAAATTTCAGGATCAAGCCCCGTATAATCCGAAATTACAAAAACATTCTGAACAATGGCGGAGACCTTCAGGGATGTCTTGCCGTTCATGATATCCCTGAAATTGTAACCTATATTGATGTTATCCATGCGGATAAATGATGCATCTGTTACATAATAGTCTGACAGGTACTGCGGCTTAACAAACTCTGTGCTGTAGTAATCCGTAGTTAGATTGCTCAGGTAATTTTTTGAACCATCAATATTCTGGAAGTTGGCATATTGTGAACTCACGTTATTATACATGAAGTTGCCAAAGCTGCCCCGCATGGCGAACCCGGCGAACCAGTTTTTGTAAGTGAAATTCGAATACAATCCTGCAAATACATCCGGTGCCGGCTTCTCATAACGATAACGGTCATCCGGGGTGATCTTGCCGTCGCCATTCAGATCCGCATACTGCCCTTCCAGTGGTTTGTCGGTTTCCACGGAATCATAGATTTGCTGGTAAACATAAAATGAATTGGTCGGGTAGCCCACCGTATGTACCTGAATGGTATTGCCTACACCGCCGGAGATATTGCCAACAAGAATTCCAACGTCATCGGGATCCTGCACCTTGGTGAGTTTGGTAATCTCATTGTGATTATACGTTACGTTGCCTCCGAGTTCCCAGGTAAAATTGGTATTGTCAACAAGTACCAGGTCGAGTGTAACTTCTACGCCCTGATTTTCCAGGCTGCCCACATTCGTGAGAATATTATTGGTGAAGTTGGTACCGGCTGCTACCGGAATAACGGCCAGCAGATCTGTGGTGAGTTTCTTATAGAAATCAAGTGTACCGCTGATTCTTCCGTTTGCGAAGCCGAAGTCGAGGCCAACGTTGTACGTGGCTGTTTCCTCCCATTTGATATTGGCATCATACCCGTCAGGCCGCAGCACCGGATAAAATTCATTTCCAAACTGATACTGTGCGGTGCTTTCACCGGGCTGATAGTTGGCAATATATGGGTAGTCAGAAAGCGTTGGCGGCAGATCCTGCTGTCCGGTTACACCGTATCCGAGTCTTATCTTAAGGTTCGAGATGGCTTCTACGTTTTTCAGGAATGATTCATCACTGATGCGCCAGGCGAGTGCTACAGATGGAAACAAACCCCATCGGTTATCAGGGCCGAAACGGGAAGAACCATCATCGCGCAAGGTTGCAGTAAGCAGGTAACGATCCATGAAAGTGTAATTTAACCTTCCATAGAAGGAAATAAGCGTGTTTTGTGTTTTGAAAGGAACACCACCCACCGCTATGGTATCACCCAAAGCATTCACATCCGGGT
Organism: Chitinophagales bacterium; assembly: GCA_019694975.1. Lineage (NCBI taxonomy): Bacteria > Pseudomonadati > Bacteroidota > Chitinophagia > Chitinophagales > Chitinophagales bacterium. The sequence goes on along the minus strand of JAIBAY010000001.1, from coordinate 284,997 downwards.
AGCCGTGTTCAACACCGGCTGAATCAACAAAGGGTGTGATAGGACTTGCACGAAGCCAATCCTGGTAGGAATAACCACCTGTTACATCAATCTTGCTGTGTATGCCATCAAGATCTTTATTGTAGTTAAGATAGAATTCAAGCAACTTATTGTCTTTCTTCTGATCGTATTGGGTGTTGACACCTTTACGGGTGAAATCGGAAGCTGCCTCATATGGAACATACACTGTTCCGTTGCTGCGCGAAATATCGGTACCGAGGTTGAGGCTAGCCTTCAACTCGGGAAGGAAATGCATCTTATATTCAAATCTTGCATTACCGAGGAAACGGTAAACATTACTCTTGTCATCTTTCTGATAAATCAGCCCTAAGGGATTTTTCGGGGCTAAGGTATTTGGTTTACCTGCTGCATCAAGCCATTCAAAATAGCCACCATAGGTATCATTGCCGGAATAGATGCTTTGAGTAGGATCGAACTGCACTGCTGAACCGATGGCATTCTGGTTAGCAAAGAAATTATAGGTGTATGCAAATTTGGCGTTAAGCTCCACCTTCAGGTAGTCGTCGAGGAAAGAGGGTGACATGTTAAGTCCCAAACTGGTTCTTTCCAACTCCGAACGTTTTAAAATACCCTGGCTGTTCAGATAGCCAATAGTAAAGCGGTAGGGGAGGTTTTTGATTCCGCCATAAAATGACAGATTATTATCCATGCTAACCGGAGCGCGATAGATCTCTTTCTGCCAATCGGTAGTGCTCGTTCCTACCAGTGCTTTTTGCTTGGAGTTTCCGGCAGAGTCAATGAGTGCACGTAAGCCATCAGCAGTTTCGGAATTTACGTATTCAGAGATGGCCGACAAAGAAGTGGTAGAATTATACTCCACACCGAGCTTAGCATTACCTGAGCCTTTTTTGGTGGTGATGATAATTACACCATTGGCAGCTCTGGATCCATAGATGGCAGCAGCCGAAGCATCTTTCAGCACCGTGATATTTTCAATATCGTTGGGATTAATAAGATTCAGTGCATTGGCCGAACCCGAAACGCCATTGTTGTCAACAGGTACACCATCAATCACAATCAGCGGATCGTTGCTGGCATTCAAAGAAGACCCGCCCCTTACCTTGATAGTGCTGCTGGCGCCCGGTGCACCACCGCTGGAGGTGATCTGGATGCCTGCCACTTTTCCGGTGATGAGTTGTTCCGGTGAAGCAACAGCACCTTTATCAAAATCTTTGGCTGAAACAGAAGTAACGGAGCCTGTCAGGTCTTTCACCTGTTTGGTACCGTAACCTACCACCACTACCTCATTGAGCGAGAGGTAATCCGTTTTTAGCTGAATGTTCAGCACCGTGCTGCCGGCAGTAACCTGAACAGCCTGGTCGAAGGTGGAATATCCGACATAGCTGATCTCGAGCGTGTAAGAACCAATCGGTACGTTACTGATCTCATACATTCCGTCATCATCCGTATTGGCGCCATAAGCAGTACCTTTTAGTTGTACAGTGGCATAAGAAACAGGCTCGGATTTTTCATCAATCACCTTTCCCTTAACAGAGCCATTTTGTGCAAGCACGCCAAGCGGGCAGAGGCTTACAAAAAAGGCAATCAGTAAAGGAATGCTTGTAAATAATTTTTTCATGAGCAGGTTGGATTTATTTTTTTTAGACGGTACAATAATAAGGATTTAATGAAACGGATGTTTACCATTCATTGCAAAATATTCCAAAAATCACAGGCTGGCACAGCAGTATGCAGGACGCATTTTACAGCTGTTAATTCCAATGACTGAAGGAGGTTTTTTGCATGGGTGATACTGTCTGGAAATATGAGTTGTGTCATATTTTTTACCATGCGGTTGACTGATTCCTGCATATTGATGAAGTACTACTGCCATACCGGGGTTTATATAACATAAAGGCTGTATGCGACCATATAAACGGTAAGTCAGCAGGGTTTGATAAATAATCTGCAATTAGGTAGGTTTGTCAGATTACACTTGCAAAACTCATCACCTCGCTGCGTTATGAAAAAAATCATGTTGTCTTTTCTGCTCATTGCTTTAATTCTTCAACTGCAGGCTCAGTCGCTGAGCCGTAGCATGGGCAATATGAAATCGATGAAGCGGACGAGCAACGGCATCTCCCTGCAAACAGATTACGGTAACCTGAAAGTGACCGTTTATACAGCCAGCATCATGAAAATTGACGTGACGAAGAATGCGGCCTTTAATGATTTCTCCTATGCGGTCACCGCTGTGCCGGATGCCGCCGTGAAATTTTCATTGAGTGATGAAAAATCGCAGATAAAGGTGATCACAGATTCAATGATCTTAACCATCACCAAAAATCCGGTTCGCATTGCACTCTACAATAAGAGCGGAAAACTGGTGAATGGTGATGATGAAGCATTCGGCACATCGTGGATCGGAGATGAGATCACTGCCTATAAAAAGTTGTTTCCGGGCGAAAAATTCATTGGTCTGGGAGAGAAAACCGGCGGACTCAACCGGCGCGGGAGCGGTTATGTGCATTGGAATGCTGATGTGCCGGGTTACATTCTTTCGGCTGATCCATTATACTCCACGATCCCCTTTTATATAGGCATGCATGACTCTTTATTCTATGGCATTTTTCTCGATAACTCATCAAAGACACATTTCAATTTTGGCGCATCTCAGGAGCGCAATGCTTATTTTACCTGTGAAGCAGGCGATCTGAATTACTTCCTCATCTATCACAATAGTGTTCCCAAAATAATTGAATCCTATACATGGCTTACCGGCAGAATGCCATTGCCGCCGAAATGGTCGCTGGGCTTTCAGCAATGCCGCTGGAGCTATTACCCGCAGAGTGAAGTGCTGACACTGGCGCAGACATTTCGTGACAAACAGATACCGTGTGATGTAATATGGTTTGATATTCATTACATGGATCAGTACAAAGTTTTTACCTGGGACGCTAACCGTTTTCCCGACCCGAAGGGCATGCTCTCCCGCATGGATCAGCTTGGTTTCAAGAACGTGGTGATCATTGATCCGGGTATCAAAGTGGAAGACGGATATGCTGCGTATGAAGACGGTTTAAAGAATAATCATTTTGTGAAGTATCCGGACGGCACGGTTTACCACGGGCAGGTTTGGCCGGGATGGTGTGCCTTTACCGATTATACCAGCCCTGCCGCGCGGATCTGGTGGGGAAAATTATTTCAGCAAAATATAGAGCAGGGTATTGATGGCTTCTGGTGCGATATGAATGAATTTGCCACCTGGGGCCAGAAAGTACCCGACAATATTCAGTTCGAAGGCGATGGTCAACCGATCACACATAAGATGGCGCACAATATTTATGCATTGGAAATGACGCGCGCCACTTTTGAAGGAACCAAAAGCCTGTTGAATGGCAGACGTCCTTTTGTACTTACCCGTGCCGGCTTTGCAGGCCTGCAACGTTATTCAGCAATCTGGACCGGCGACAATGTGGGCAGCGACGATCACATGCTGCTGGCGGTACGCATGGTTAGCTCGCTGGGCGTAAGCGGCATTGCCTTCGCCGGCGCTGACGTTAGCGGATTTACTTCGGAAGCAACACCTGAATTATTTGCGCGATGGATGTCTGTGGCTGCTTTCAGCCCGTTTTACCGTAGTCATAAAATGTTTGGATTACGGGACTCAGAACCCTGGAGCTATGGTGAGGATATTGAATCAACCGTGAGGAAATATGTTGATCTGCGATACCGGCTGATGCCTTACCTCTATAGCGCTTTCTATGATGCATCTGTCAGCGGCATGCCTGTTCAGCGCACGCTGGCAATCGATTATCCGCTTGATGAAAAAATTTATTACAATGAATTTGAGAATGAATTTCAGTGCGGCCCCGCAGTACTTGTTGTGCCCTGTAAGAGCACTGCCCGTGCTGTGAATGTTTATCTCCCGAAGGGTAACTGGTATGATTTCTACACGGGTGAAAAATATGCGGGTCCGGTTGAGTTCTTCAGCAATGCGCCACTTGACAAGCTACCTGTATTTGTGAAAGAGGGAAGTTTCATTCCTGCGCAGTCGCTTGTTCAGTCCGCCGCGCGGCAACCAACTGATACGCTGGTATTGCATGTTTATCAAAGCACGGTTGCCGGTCATTTCAATTACTATGAAGATGCCGGTGATGGATATGCTAATGAGTCTGGCGGATACTATAAGCGTACATTTTCAATTGATCCCGTTACAAGGCAGATTGTTCTCGGCATTCCCGAAGGAAATTATGGTTCACATTTTAAAAGTGTGTTACTGGTTTTACATGGATTTGAAGCAATAAAAGAGGAAGTGCAGCTAAATGGAAAACGTGTTGCAGTCAGCAGGCTTAATGCATCGCTTGCAGCTGAGTTCAATCAGTCTGAAAAACAGTTGCCAACGGTATTGCTGAACAATACGAACGAGCGTCTGACTGTGTCGTGGTAATCAGATTGGTTTTTCTGAATGGCATTCAATAAATGCACACTGTAGCGTTTATCACACTGCAAAATTTAATACTGAAAATTACCGAGCTTCATGATGCATTGAGACGAATGATTGTAACAATTGCTACAGGAAAAGTTTTGCAAGGTGCAGCAGTAGAAAGTGCCATGTGTTCAATAACCTGAACCGGTAACAGGAAAACAGCGATTGCTTACCATTGAGTTCAACCAACACAACCGGAAGATTTCAAACCAATAAATTCCCTGTTTCAACTCATGTGTAAAAAAGTTCTCACGGTATTCATTTGTATCTTTTGTGTGGCACAGCTATCCGCGCAAGACATCATGCTGCAAGGCTGGTATTGGGATTATCCGAAAACGGGACAGGGCAAATGGTGGGTGGATACAATTGCGCAGCGGGCTCATCAACTTTCGGCAACAGGATATAACTCCATCTGGCTGCCTCCCATGAGCCTTGCCGGCAACAGCGCCTATAGCAATGGATATGATATTTATGACTATTTCAATCTTGGCGGCACCTATGGTGCCAATACGGCATTCGGAAATCGCATCAGGGTAGACAAGATGATGGATTCACTGAACCTGTATGGAATTACACCAATTGCCGATATGGTGTATAATCACAGGGCCAACGGTAAACTGCAAAACAATGATGCAGTGGAAGGCTGGATTGAAAATTATAATCTCACCAAGCACAACAACGGCGACAATTGTTATCCTTCCGACAGATTCAAATGCATTCTGCCTGTTGGTGGCACGACAGGACTTGATTCGGGCATCTATTACCTGAAGGTTCATTCTGCATCAGGCAGCGCTGATTATTATGGAAAGCCCTATACGTTTTATCTCTACACTAAAAAGAAAGGCTGGGCCAATATGCCTGATTTAGCCGAAACATCGAACAATGGCGGCGGTGACTGCGGGCAGCAGAATGACAATATCACCTTGGGAAGAAATATGAAAGCAACGGTTGATCCGGGCGGCTGTGGTACTGATGAATTTGAACTGACACTTGGCGGCAGTGATTATTTTCATACTGGTGATACGCTGTATATCTCTGTCACCAATGATGACGGTAACTATGCCGATCAGTTTGTTTATGGTATCTGGTATGTTCCTGCTGCAACCGGCATTGGCTCCGATGTGCAAAGCAAGGTCAGGTATCAGACCTATACCAATTTTACGGCTACACCCAGTCAGCGTGGCGACATGAACTACCTCAATTTTAAACCCAATGGCGCCGCCACCTGCCTTTGCGGCGATTGGGATGCCATGTTGTTTTACAATGACCTTGATCAGTATTATCCTGCAACAATTGACACGCTGCAGGTATGGACAAAATGGATGATGGAAGATGTTGGTGTGAAGGGATTGCGTATTGATGCCGTTAAAAATTTTACTCCGGAATTCACCGGTAACCTGCTCGATTACCTGCACGACAATAGCGATGATCCTGCCATTATTGTCGGCGAGAGCTATGACTATGATGCAGCAACGTTAAAATCAAGACTCGATGCCGTTTACAGTTATATGGATCAGGATACCAAGGATGCGATGTATTACAGCCTGTTTGATTTTAACCTGCAGTCAAGCCTGCGCGATGCATGTGATGCATTTGGATACGATGTGAGAAATGTATTCGGAAGTGGCATGCACAACAGTCAGCAGATCTACCGAAAAAATATTGTCACGTTTGTAAACAATCACGATTTCAGGGAAGAGCCGCAATCAACGGATACAGATCCTTTGCTCGCTTACGCCTATATACTCACCAATCCTGCAGTAGGCATTCCCTGTGTTTATTGGGCAGATTATTACGACGCGGATCATCCGACCTACACGAGCGACATCAACAAACTGATCAGCACCAACCTCAAATTTATTCAGGGTGCCCAGGATGTTGACTATCTAACACGTTTCAATACACCCTATGCTGTCAATTATATCAGCGGCGGTGCATCCACTACGTTGGTTTACCAGTTGACAGAGATGAGCAATACCTGCCTGCCTGACAGAGATGTAGTGGTGGCAATAAATTTTTCAGGGTCGTCCTTAAAGGCGGATGTTGGATTACATACCGGCAGTCCATATCACCTGCAGGCCGGTGATACATTGACAGATATTTTGGGCCGATCATCATATCCTTTTGCCATTGTCAGCGGCAGCAACCAAATGTATATTGATTTGCCTGCCAGGAGTTATTCGGTTTGGGCACGGGTAAGCACCATCACACAGTCACCCGTGGTAAGTGCATCCGGTGACCTTGTTTTTTGCAACGGCGGCCAGGTTACCTTATCAGGAAATACAAACTATCCCTGTCATTCCTATCAGTGGAAACGGGATAATGCAGTGATTGAAGGTGCAACCTCTACTTCACTGACCGTGACAACCTCCGGCACCTATCAACTGACAGAAAGCTACAACGGAGCCATGTCGCATGTATCCAACAGCATTACCGTAACAGTCAATCCGGAACATCCTGCTATCTCTTCCGATGGCGTTTCACTGTACTGCAATGTTGACAATGTTTCTTACCAGTGGTTGTTTGGAACTTCTCCCGGTATGCTTACACCTTTAGCCGGTGCTGATTCGCAATCCTATACACCGGTAGCAAGCGGAATTTATACAGTGGTGGTTACTGATAACAACAATTGCAAGGACACGGCGGGCATTTTTTCTTTTTGGATGACAGGAATAAACGAGGTGACGACGCTGCCAGCGCTTGACGTTTACCCGAGTCCGGCGCATGACCTTTTAAATTACCGGTTGCCGCTGCCAGGCTGCCGCCAAATCGTAATTTATGATGTGGCAGGCAAAACCATGTATGCTTACGTACCCAACCTCTATTCACCTGAACTGCCGGGAGTTATTGACATCAGTAAATTATCGCCAGGAATATACTATCTGAAGTTTCAGTTTGATGATACAGTTATGACCGGGAAATTTGTGAAGCAATAAGTCCAATGGAAATTTATAGCTGTTATACCTGAATGGCATTCAGCTTTAACAGTGCTCATGATCTGATGTGCTGCTCTGATCCCTGTTCCGTTGCTGTTAGCAATAGCAAGAGCAAGAGTATCGGCTGAATGCAACTGAAGTGCATCCGTTGATGTATGCATTAGTGAAATAGCCGCAAATCATTTCCGTTGGAATTGATTACAATATGAATTAAATGCCCGTTACGTAAAGCATAACGGTGATTTAAAAAACCTGATCAATTCAACAGCAGAAGATGCAATACACATCATCCGAACATTACGGTACTACAGCTATTTCGCAACCTGCATTTTTATGGTTTTTGTCATGCCATTTTGAGTCAGTTTGCAGAGGTAAATCCCATTGGAAAAATCGGGGCCCGGGATGTTAACCGTATAGTAGCCGGCTGCCAGCGATTTGTCAGCTACAGTTTTTACCAGGCGACCATAGAGGTCATAAATTTCCAGCACTGTTTTACCGGCTTTGGGCACATAAAATTCAATGGCTGTGTTTTGATCAAAGGGGTTGGGTGTGTTTTGAAAAAGTTGCAATGACCGTAACTCCGGTAGCCCGTCAATACCCACATTTCCCAGATCGGGCACTGCCAGTTTGCTGTCGGTGTAGAGCCGGTATTCACCTGTGTTCAGGTAGAGTGTGGCGGATAAATCGGTTACGTTGATACTGTCGCCGGTAAAATATTCATACCACCAGCCGGTATGCTGAAAATTAGGTGGTTGATTGCCGGCGCTGATATCAAAATTGCCGACAACACAAACATTCATGGTTGGACTGTTCAGGCGAATATTTTTTTTGAGGTTACCAACAGCCATCACAAAATCTGTTGTCTGAAAAACGGAATAGTTCATCTTCAGATCAATCAGCGCCTTGTAAAAGTTATATACCCAGACACGCGGATTATAATCGAGGTAGTTCCATTTAACCGGCTTGGCATCTACACGGCAGGCAGAGCTAATGGTTCCGTTCTGGCAATAGTTGATTGAATAGTCATAGCCTAACTCGCCGAATTGCCAGATCATTTTTGGTCCGGGAATCGTAAAGAAAAAGCAGGCAGCCATTTTCATCCGGTTAAGTGATTCATCAAGCGGCCTTACATCATAGCTTGCAGTGTGTGCGCCGTAGGTAATCGTTTTATAAGTGATTCTTTCTTCATCATGGCTCTCCATATAGCCTACTGCATGGGGCAGGCTAAACCCATGTGACTTGTAAGACACCCATGAAACATCGGAGCTGCTTGCATAACCCATGGCGGATTGTGCATAGGCATAGTTCGAATTTGACCATAGGTAAAATCCATCATTGGAAAGCACCTGTTCCTCACTCTGATCAGCAAAGTGCTCGAGTATGAGTAATACCGTCGGATCAACCAGTTTAATGGCATCCATCATTCTTTTCAGGTTATTGATACGCGACTGATCATATTGCCCCCATAATCCTACATCGTTGCCCGAATATTTTTGGGTGAATCCTTTCGACAAATCAAAACGGAAGCCGTCAATCTTATACTGCGTTACCCAATAAGCCAATACATCATCCACAAATTTCTGTGTGTAAACACTTTCATGGTTGATATCGAACCCTACTCCGAACGGATGCTTGCCCTGATAACCTGCTGTGGTTAAATCCTGATCGGGATTAAACCATGGGCTGGATGCCGAAGGCCCGTTGGAAGCGGCATCCCAGTAAAGCTGAACCATAGGCGATTGCCCGAAAGAGTGATTGAGCACCATATCCTGCACCACTGCAATGCCCTGCTGATGACACGCATCAATGAATTCTTTCAGCATGTTCTTCGTGCCATAATATTTATCAGGGGCGAAATAAAAATCAGGATTGTATCCCCAGCTTTCATTCCCTTCAAACTCGCTGAAAGGCATGAGTTCAATTACATTCACACCTAATGTCTTCAGGTAGTTTAAGGTATCCTTCAGCACGGCAAAGTTGCGTGCTGAAACAAAATCCCGCACCAGTAATTCATATACCACCATGTTATCAGGGTCAGGTTTGGTGAAACTGGTCACCTGCCAGTTGAAGGGCGTTTGCGCTGTTTGAAAAACGGAAACAATTCCACTGGTCTTCCCGGTAGGGTAATCAATCAGTCCCGGGTAGGTCGCATCGCTGATATAGGGATCATTCCCCGCGTCCAGAATTTTATCACAATAAGGATCAGCAATACGAAGATTGCCGTCGACCAGATACTGGTAGAGGTATTCCTGTTGCGGCACAAGGTTGTTAACTGTTAACCACCAGTATTTGCCGTCAGTGGTTTTATTCATAAAGTAGGCTGGATCTGCTTCCCAGTTACTGAAATCTCCGATAGCATACACAAAAGATTTGTCAGGTGCCGTGAGTACAAGTGTCAGGCTGCTGTCGTTCAGATAGTTAATGCCAACCTGTGCGCCTGAAGGCAAATCTGCGACAGTAACGGGTGTATTCACCATAAAATAAAATGAGTCGGCCACCTGCGTGATGCCATCATCAGCAATCGCCTTTATCCATGTCTTTCCATTTTCGGAAGCAGTAATGGTTTGCGTGATGGAATCGGTATTATTAACCTGAGCTATGAGATTATTGTTCTGAAATAAAGTAATGGTGACAGGCTTTGAGACAATAAACGTAGTCTGCACTGTCTCATTCAGGTTCAGGAAAACCGGATTGTTATCCGGCTCCAGGAAGGCCGTCTGTAACGAAACACCATCCCATACATCATAAAAGATATCGCTGCCATCGGCATTACGGCCTACGATGCTGCCATCGGCATTACGGAAAACCATGGCAAGCTTCAGAATGGTTTCTCCGACCGGTACATTATAATACGCCCGGATATTCGTGATGGTAAAAGTATAAAGGTTGTTGCCGAGTGAGGTAAGCTTATGCAACGGGTTCGTGCTTCCCCAGGTGGTAACAACATGCTTCCAGTCGCTGGGTGAAGTGCTGTAATTGGTAATAACGCCGGTATGGATATAAATATCACCGTTAAAATCTTTCAGTGCCTGGTTTCCCTGCGCAGCATCGTAGGTAAGGGTGACGGTGGCATTGTCGGCAGGAAAGAGCGGATTGGCGACAATAACCTGTGCAAAAGAATTTACAGCAATAAAGCAGAGATAGACAAAGAGCAGTCCGGTAATAATTTTTTTCATGCGCAGTGTTTTGTCAGGTGAGGTTACTTGTATCGAATGATTAAAGATAATGCTATGCAGGGAGTTACTGAAATTAAATTCGAGCAGTGCAGGCGAAAGATCAGTGTGCTGTTGAATCAGACAGGTTTTTCAGCACAGCGCAGCGAAAAAAAAAACCCACAATGCTGTGGGTTTTTTTATAAAAGATCAGTACGGTTTATTGAAGCACCGTAATCTTTTGCGAAGAAATGGAGTTTCCTACTTTAACATTTACAAAGTAGAATCCTTCTGTAAGACCGGTAAGATCCATGGTCAGGTTGTGCAGACCAACATACTGGTTGCCACTGAAGTAGGTTTTAACCGACTGCCCAAGAATGTTGGAGAGGTAAACGGTAACATTGTCATTGCTGAGCGTGTAGTAAGAAACTACAGTGCTGCCGCTGGCCGGGTTAGGATACACCTGGCGAACTTCTGCCAGCTTAGGATTGTGGATACCTGAATTGATAGTCACCGTATTGGTGGTATCATTAAAGATTGAGGCGATGGTGATTGCAGCAGCGCCTGTCGGAACAGCAGCGTGACGGTTACCATCTCCAACACCTCTCAGTTCATCATTGTCCCAGCTGTGATTGATGCGGTATTTCCAGGTCAGTTTACCCAATGCATCCGGTGTTACTTCTTTGGTGCGGGTGTAAATCATTGATCCTGCGGAAATCGGTGCGAAGTCAATCGTTGCATCGGCGGTATAAGGAAGTCCGCAGGCAACATTTTCAGCTTCACTCCATCCGTTGTATTCAGCTCCCATAGCCTGTACCACATCTGTGGAAGGGTCAAAAGGAACAACGGCACAGGTGCCACCTGCTGCACCTAACTGTGCACCGGTCATGTCAACCTGGTAAGTAACCGTAACCTGAGCGTGCACGTTTGAAACAAACGCTACAACTGCTAGGGCAAGGAAAAGCGTGTAAAGATTTTTTTTCATGTCAATTGGGTTTTATTGTGAATGAATAGATAAATGATTGTTCCAAAAGTAGCTATTTTTTTAAACACCCTTCGCAATGACTAAACATATTTTTTCACATTATAAAAGGTAAGTGTCCTTTTTCATGCGAAAGTGCTTCACGACATTCATTACCTGTTCACTTACGTATGACCTGCCAGTCTCTGAACCTTTGCATACCCCGTGTACAGATGTTGCCTTGCTCAGATTCTAAATTACCCTCCCTTTCCACTAATGTTACAGAGCTGCAAGCGAACAGATTCGCTGCATGATCCGTAAAAAAATCAGCAGATATTGTCTGGAAGGAGTTCACATTTCCATGTTGGGTTATTTTTAAGTTAATATGGCATTTGTGGCAATAATTTACTTTATTTTTGAGGCCTTGAATTGAATAAATTACCCTGCCTTGAATTTACTGCGACTCACTTTCCTTGTACTGCTATGTGCCTTTGCTGAAACGCTTTCGGCACAGGTAACGGTTACTGGAGCGAATCCCTTGAGTAATGGCAGTTATACCAACCTCTCCGGTGCCGGTGGTGCATTCTTTTACATCAACAGCTATTCACAATCAACATATGATGTTGTTATCACCATTACCGGGAATGTGACGGAACCTAATTCCGCAAATGTTCAGTTGACAGCCGGCTCATGGAATACGCTTACTATCAAACCATCCGGCGGTTCGTGGACGATCTCCGGTGCGCCGGCCGCCAATGGAATGATTATTCTTGATGGCGCAGATAAAGTGACTATTGACGGCTCTATCAGCGGGACGGTTTCACTGACAATTGCAAATACCAGCGCTTCTTCCACTGCCATGGCCATTGTGCTAAAGAATGATGCCACCAATAATGTGATTAAATATTGCAACCTGCAAGGCAGGAATTCAGCAGCACAGACAGCGAGTGATGGTGGAATTGTTACGATAGCAGGAACTGCAGGTTCTACAGGGAATGACAATAACTATATACAGAACTGCGACTTCGGCCCGGATGCGTCAACGCTGCCATATATCCTCATCAAAGGTTATGGTTCGGGAAATGCCAATGACCTCTGCCAGGTTACCAATTGCACCTTTCACGACTGGCTTGATTTTACGGCGGGCAATAATACCTGTGCCATTTACCTTGCAGCAACTTTTATTTCAACATGGACCATTTCCGGTAACCGGTTTTACCAGTCTGCCACCAGGAATATCTCTGCAGGTAGTGCCAATGACTTCTATGGCGTTAAGATTGATGGCGGCGGCGGTTATACCATCTCCAACAATATCTTCGGATACAGCAGTGCAGCAGGCACCGGCTATATGACTTTCACCGATTTGGCAGCCGGCTCACATACTTCTATCGACTTGTATCCTTTTTGTTTGTCGCTGAATACTACCTTGTCCACCATCAGTGGCAATACCATCACGAATATTGATTTCACTACTGCACGCAGTACCAATTCCGGCACAACATATCCATTTATCGGCATCTGGCTGAAATCAGGCAAAGCAAACATTACTAACAACACTATTGGTACTGCTTCCGGAACCGGCAGTATTTTGTTCAAGCAAAATATTGAGACAGCAAGTCCTTCATTACCTTACCTGCCGGTGGCAGGCATATTAATGAGCGGTTCCTCCAGCAATACTATTTCCGGGAATACCATTGGCGGAATCAGCATGAGTTATACAGGAAGCGGAGCCATCGGTACGTACGGAGGAAATCCATTGATTGGCATTTACAGCAATAATACCGGTGCATCCACCATCAGCAGCAACATTATTGGAAATGCTACGGCATACAACATTACCAGTGGAAACACTGCGTCGGGCGCTAATGTTATCGGCATCAAACTCGCCAGCAATGCAGCACTCACCAATACCGTTTCTACCAATACTATTCAAAACCTGAATTGCAGCGGTGCCAATGCCGGGACAACCTCAAATGCTTCCGTGATTGGTATCGTGAATACCAGTTGCAGCAGTGTAAGTGATATTATCAGTGGCAATATTATCAGCTATCTTACCAATACATCATCATCCGGTAATACAGATGTCAGAGGCCTTTATGTTACCGGTGGTTCTGGAGGTCTTGCCCCTTCACTCGCCGTTGCCCAAAACTGGATTCATTCATTGTCAGTCAGTTCAACCAGTTCTACGGCGCAGGTAAGCGGCATTACCATTTATACAGGCGGCAACTCTGCCATTCTGAGTAATAATATGATTTCTCTGGGCAGTGGTATGAGCAATGGCAACGTGATCTATGGGATTAATTATTCTTCCAGCACGGTTACCGGTTATTTTAATACCGTAAGAATTCAGGGCAGCCCCGCTTCCGGCTCAGGCAACACGCATGCATTTTATTGCGCTACCACTAATGCACTGATTTTAAAGAACAATATTTTCATCAATGAACGCAGCAATACAGGAACTTCAACCGGTACGCATTATGCCATCAGGTTTAACAGTACACCATTTTCCTACACCGGAGTAGCCAATGATTTATATGCCACCGGAACAGGGTCTATGCTCGGCTATGTAGGAGCTGCCAATAAGGCAACACTTGCACTGTGGTCGGCCGCCACTACTCCGGTGAATCAGGATAATCCTTCCGGAACGCCGCCCTCCATTTCCACCAACTTTACCTTCGCATCCACCATTGACCTGCATATTGCTGCTACCGCCTGCGACCTTGCCACGATCAATAACGCAGGCACGCCCATTGTGGGATATACAACCGATTATGATGCCACTTCCAGGAGTGGCTCAACACCGGATATTGGTGCCGATGAAGTAAGTAATCTCCTCACCTGGACCGGCGCTACCAGCACTGACTGGAATGTTGCCACCAACTGGAATCCGCAGAATGTACCGACTATCTATTATGATGTTACAATTCCGGTGGTTACCACAAATTATCCGATAATCTCAGGCACCACTGCTACCTGTCATTCTTTAACCATCAGCGCTACGGCTTCTCTTACCATGAATAGTGGAGGCAAACTCACGCTTGATGCCACCTGTTCAAATGCCACCTTCACCAATGCCGGCACCTTTACGGCTAATGCCAATACTGAAGTCATTTTTACAAAGACACTCAACAGCTACACTGCCAGCATAGTGCCGACAGCGGCAACGCAATTTGAAAATGTAACGTTGAACATTGGTGTAGGAATGGGTGGTTCATCCACTACCGTGAATGGAATCTTGCAAATAAAATCAGGCGGGTATGTTATCAGCAGTTCTGCGCCAACCTATTCAATAAACTCCACACTGCAATATAATACGAATGGTTCCTATACGGCCAATGCGGAATGGTATGATAATACTTTCAGCGGTGCGGGCTGGCCGCAGCATGTTGATATTGCCGGCACGGGAACAAAACTTGTTTTTGGTACCGGTTACCCGAGAGAGCTGCGCGGCAATCTCACCATCGGCAGCGGCGACACTTTGTCCCTCTCCGCAATTTCCGGCGGCGACTTGTATATTAAAGGAAACTGGACACGGGCAGCAACTGGTGTTTTTATTCCGGCAGGAAGAATGGTTAAGTTTAACGGGTCTGCCAATCAGACGGTAACGGTTACAGGCGGGGGAACGGAAAGTTTTGCCTATGTGGCAATTGATAAATCCACAGCCGGCACTTATGTACAACCTGATAAAACCGTTGCCAATGCAACCGATATAAAAATAACCGGAACCTCCGGCAACGTATTACAACTGATCAATAACGGGTCGCTTGACCTGAATGGCCGAACCGTTTCGCTGGACGGTAACAGCGCCATCGGAGCTACCGGTTTTATTTATGTTAATGGAAACCGTGTCATTACCAATTCACAGGGAGTAAATACCGGTAAGTTCGAAATCAGGTCTACCGCCAATCCCAACATGATCAGCTGGTTTACTAAATCGGTTGCTAATAATGGAGGCGTTGGGTCGCTGACATTTGACCAGCATGTATTGGTTACCATTGCTGATGGGCAAATGGATTTTGGAATAAGCAGCGGCATCAATCTGACCACCATACAAGGCGTGTTGCAAATTAACCTCGGTGGCAGCGTGGTTTATAATTCCTGTTACTATTCCGCTTCGCCGGCCTCCACTTTACGCTTTGCGAACAACATCGATTACCAGGTTTATACCACTGACCTTACATGGGCTGCCGGTTCCATCTTCTCCGGATTGCCGGGCATTCCATATAATGTAGAGATCAATGGCATCGGAACATTGCTTACCATTAATGATACCCGTGGCGTGCGCAACAATATCACTATCACTGATGGTGGTTTGCTCCTTGCTGCAGGTACCGGTGATTTTTATGTAGGCGGAAACTGGTCGAGAAGTGGCGTCAACAGTTCATTTACCGACAACAATAATTATGTGGAATTTGGCGGCAATGCCGATCAGTCTATTTCCTGCACCGCCAATGGAAATAAAGAGACCTTTTACGGTCTGACCATAAATAATACAGATGCAACTCCGCAGGTATCATTGGTCAGTGCTACTTCCATTCAAATTATTGAATCGTTCAGGTTGTATGCCGGAATCGTTGCCTGTGGTACGGGTGAAGTGTATGTGTCTAATGCTTCAGAAGGCGCCATCATCTATGATGCCTCCGACAATGCGGCTGATTCCTGGGTGAACGGTCCATTAAGAAGAGCCATTACAACCGGCAACTATGCTTTCCCGGTAGGTGGTTCAAACCTTGCGGGTGGATCGGGATATGAATTGGCCTTCCTGGATATGAAAACCAATTCCAACATCGATAATATAGTCGGCAAGTTTACTTCCGACATTTCTACTGCCGGCAATGAAAGCTATTCTCTTGTAGTGAATGGCACGCTCATCCTCGACAGGCTGAATGCCGGCTACTGGAACTTCAAACCGTATGATGCGGCATTTGCTCCTGTTGCTTCACCAGCCTGCGATTATAATGTGGCACTGAATGAACGGGGACATTCCAACTCCGCAGCCTCACCTTATTACTATGCGGTGATCAAGCGCGTTGATTCCGCTGATCCTTCTGCTGCAGTGTGGAATCAGCAATGCGGCACACATGATAACAGCACGCAGACAGAATCAGGTGGCACAGCGCATGCGGAACGTACAGATTATGGCTGCAACACTTTCTCCGACTTTGCCATCGGTGTGGGTGAGTTTATATTGCCGCTGGAACTGACACAGTTTACCGTTTCCCTGGAAGAAGGTAACAGCCTCCTTGAGTGGCATACACAGGCAGAATTTAATACCAGTTATTTCGCAATTGAACGAAGCCTCGATGGAGTTCATTTTGAAGAGATCGCACGCAAGGATGCTGCCGGCGTATCCGTCGTGCCACTGAATTATCTGACTACTGATTACAAGGTTCAGGAATTAGGCGTGCATAAAATCTATTACCGCCTCAGGATGGTTGACCTGGATGCATCTTTCTCTTATTCATCGGTGAGATGGATTGAACTGCAGGATGCCGCTTCGGAGAGCGTGATGACCGTTTTTCCAAATCCTGTTGTTGATCATATCACCATCTCGGTTGAGGTTCCTGAAAATCAGGCGGCCTTGTTGCAGGTGATAGATGTATCAGGAAAAGTGATTCTTGAAATGCCTTATGCCCTTACCGGCGGATTAAACTTTATTGAAGTAGGTGATCTGCACACATTAGTTCCGGGATTATATCTTGTGCGTATTGCTTCGGGCAGAAATTATTTCTCTGCCAAAATGATAAAGAATTAACAACTCCGTTCCGGATCTTTTCTTTTTCCCCGGTTACCAGCAAAATTCAATTAAATCATTGTTGGGAGACAATGCTGTATTGAGACGGAGCGCAGTGGTACAAAAAAATCTCCGCCGGTAACCAGCCGGCGGAGTAATGATGAATCAATTCATGCGAATTGACCCTCTCAACCAAATAAACAAATAAACTATTCTTTCATCTGTTACTGTGGCTTTCTGACTTGTTCTGCTTTCTGTACCACTTCACCGGTAATGGTAAGTATGGTGTTATCGCTGCCGGGATCCGTTGTTACCGTAATTGTCTTATTAAACATGCCGGCTGTGTGCGCATTGTACGAAATTTTGATAAGTCCTTTTTTCCCGGGCAGTATTTCCTCTCTGGTATAATCGAGCGCCGTGCAACTGCAGGATGGTTGTACCCTGGTTATGGTAACCGGATCTTTTCCGGTATTGGAAAATTCGAATATGTACGAAGCCGGCGTGTTTTGAAGAATCCTGCCAAAATCATGCGAAGTACCGCTCAACCACGAAACAGGCGATGCTGTTGCTTTTGCAGATTGCGCCTGCAAAAAATTAACAGTGCAACATATCATCAAAACGGTGACAAGACTTTTCATATTCACAGTGGTTAAATTCTTGTTGATCATTTAAATCAGGGAGTCATGATTTCAAAAATAGTGTGGGCTCCGGTACTATGCTGTTAAGCACTCTATAAGAATTCTTAAAATTTTGTTAATTCATTTTTCAGGTTTATACAGGTGCATGCATCTTTACAGGAAAGAACAGCTCGCATCATTGACTGATGCATGGCTGGTTAGCATACGATTCGCAGATAGCCTCGACACGCCTTATTGCAGGATGATTCAATCGGAACATCTTCCGTAATTTCACAGACAATAAATTAATGCAGTCAGCTTAGGCGCGTTGACAACCATAGAGCAACCATGAAGAACAGGACTATTCAAATTATCACGCTGTTAGCTGTTATTTCAATGGCAGGTATTGTGGTGCTGCAGATCTTCTGGTTCAGGAAAGCATTTGATGTGCATGAAAAGGAATTTGATCAGAATGTTTTTACCTCCCTGCAACGCGTAGCCGAACAGTTGCTGCAGATGAACAATCAGCAGATCCCCAATGCCAGGCTGGTGGATCAGCTCTCAGGCAATTATTTTGTGGTAAGCGTAAACGGGGAGATCGATACAAAAGTGCTGGAGTCGCTGCTGAAAGCCGAATTCAAGTCTCGCGGATTAAACAGCGACTTTGAATACGGTGTCTACGACTGCAACCACCAGAAACTGGTGTATGGTAATTATGTATCCTTCAGTGAAGATGAGAAGCATCGTGCGCCGCGTGAGTTACCCCAGTGGAAAAACGATCTGTACTATTTTTCCGTCAATTTCCCCGATAAGTCTAACCACCTGATTGATTCGATGAATATCTGGTTGTTTTCATCGCTGGTATTGCTGGTGGTGGTGTTCTTTTTTGCTTTTGCGCTCATTGCCATTTTCCGGCAAAAGCAATTGTCGGAAGTGCAGAAGGATTTTGTGAACAATATGACACATGAATTCAAGACGCCTGTATCCACCATCCTTGTCACCAGCAGGCTGCTGAACAGGCCGGAGATTCATCAGCAACCGGATGCCATCGAACGGTATTCAAACCTCATTCAGCAGGAGGCCTTGCGGCTGAAAAGCCAGGTGGAGCGCGTGTTACAGGTGGCAGTCTGGGATCAGAAGAAAATGAAATATAAAATGGAAGCGGTTGATATCCATGAATGCCTGCGGGAAGCCGCAATCAGCGTGGAGCAGATTATCGCCGACAGGGGAGGAAGACTCATTAAGAATTTTAATGCTGAAAAATCTGTTTTGCAGGGCGACAGGATGCACCTTACCAATACTTTCTTTAACCTGCTCGACAATGCGGTGAAGTATTGCACCCAGGCTCCGGTAATTGAATTAAGCACAAAAAATACAGGTGATGGCCTCGTAGTGAGCGTGGCCGATAACGGCATCGGCATTCAGGAGAAGCATGTGAGTCGCATCTTTGACCGGTTCTTCCGCGTTTCCACCGGTGATGTGCATGATGTGAAAGGATTTGGGCTCGGACTGTATTACGTAAAGCATGTGGTGAAGGATCATCATGGAAAAATGAGCATTCACAGCACACCCGGCAGCGGCACTACTATTTCGATTATTTTTCCGCAAAAATAAATTGCAGATATGCAGGCAGAAAAAGCCAGGATATTGTTAGTGGAAGATGACAGGAGCCTCGCATCCGTCATTCGTGATTACCTGTCTATATCCGGCTATCAGGTCACGCTTTGCGACGATGGCCAGGCCGCTATTAATACATTCAGAAAAAGTAAATTCGATCTGTGCATCCTCGATGTGATGATGCCGAAGAAAGACGGTTACGCCGTGGCGGAAGAAATCAGGAAGACGGAAGACAGCCTGCCTATTTTGTTTCTCACCTCCAAGTCGGCCAAAGAAGACCGTATTAAAGGATTTAAATCCGGCGGAGATGATTTTATCACGAAACCGTTTAACATTGAAGAGCTCGTGCTGCGCATGGAGGTATTCCTGAAAAGAAGCAGGGCCAATCATACAAAGCAGAAGACTTTTCAGCTCGGTTCCATCCTCTTTGATTATTCCAACTATGAACTCAGCATTCCCGTTCAGCCGTTGCAGGCACAGCGAAGGAAGGAAGCGGAGGTCAACATTGAAAAGAGAAAACTTACGGAAAAGGAAGCGGAGGTCTTATATGTTTTGTGTTGCAATATGAACAATGTAATACGGCGTGATGAGTTGCTGATGAAGGTCTGGGGAAGTGATGATTATTTTCTCGGGCGCTCGCTTGATGTGTTCCTGTCAAAACTGCGAAAGTACCTCTCATCAGATAAGTCCGTGGAAATTGAAAATCATCATGGAGTGGGATTCAAGCTTACAGTGAAAACATAATTATGTCTCTGAAGTCGCTTTGCGGCGAATATTTTCTCATTCATATAAACACTTCTAATCGCTGCCATTCCAGGTGATAACTACTTCTTGCTCACATTGCCCACGCCATTAATCCTGGACTGAACAATCGGGTTGCCGGCATATTCAATATTACCCACTCCATTGAGCGTTGCTTCAAGGTAGTCATTTGCATTCACGTGCATATTTCCCGCACCGGATAAGGTGGCGAATACGCTATCACATTCGCTTTCGGAGAATTTCGCATTGCCGGCCCCGTTCAGGCTCACTTTCATACTTGACTGATGAAAGGAATTGATGACCAGGTTGCCGGCACCTGATAAGGTCACTTCCCGCAGTGCAGGACAGGTGATCTCTATTGTAAGGTCGGAGTTGCTGAGGTTAATGTCTTTGATGGTAGAAACAGTCAGCGTTTCACCGGTTACTTTCGTTTTCACCAATGGAACAATATTGTCATATCCTTTTACCATAACACTGTATGTATTACCATGAATGATTTCAACTTCGGCTGCTCCAAGTAAATCCACCACGGTAAATGCATCAACAGTGCGCTCATCGCTGATTATTTTGCCATTACCGGTTACATGCTGCTTGCAGGAGAAGCTTACCAGGATTAACAGCGACAGGAGCAGAATGAATTTGCGGTGTAACATACAGTTATGTTTTAGGAATTATGCCGGCAGTTGCTGTGAGGGTTGATGAAGCAAAAAATCAGTAGACGCAGATAAATTCTTAATTCATCATTCCGGCTAAGGCAACCGGTTTAACAGTCATCATACAGGAGCCGGCCGTCAAACAGCTATGGATCAGTTATCAGCGCTTATGCACCGGTATCTGCCTCGGCGCCGGCTTCTTCACTTTTTCCAACCATTGCGGTTGGCCTGCCCCGTAAGGCACTCCAGGTTTCATCAATGGCTACCTGTGAAACGGGGTGCAGGCCTGCTTTTTCCAGCGCTGTCCAGACAGAGTCGCTGCGAATATCGGTCTTAATCATACCTCCTCCCTTGGGATAACAGGCCCAGAAGATGCAATTGTATTTGCCTGCTTTTGAACATTGCAAAACCAGTTTTTCCAGCTGAGACTGGGAAGAAGAGAAGAGCTGCACAAAATCATATTTTCCTTCTTCTGATTTTAAAGGTTTGGTACTGTATTTTTTTGCGCCAAGCATGGTGAGATACTCCTTTGGTGCATTTACAATTAATACAGCCTGATCTCCTTCAAGCCGTAACTTCTTTAGTAACTGTTCTTTGTTCATATACCGTAATCGGATTCTGGTTAGAAAAGCCGGGCCGGCCGTTAAGAAAGCACACGTCTGTCCCCACTTTCAATGCACGAAGTTAATTATATAATCGCTTTCGGGGTACTTAATTGTGGCAGAACTTTGACCGTGCCCCGATTTTGCCCGGCATCGTTGTATCTGCCAAATAACAAAGTCGTACAGCATTAATGTCATTATACGTTGTTGCATGCTCTTCAAAAGCCGGCAGGCAATCAGGAAAATATACGCACGATTGTCTTAAAAAGAATCATGAGGTCGGAGCTGATGTTGCGCTGATTGATATAGGCAAGGTTTAGCCGAAGTTTTTCCGGCATAACCTCATTGATATATCCTTCTTCCGGATTGTCATAGCCGGCCAGCAGGTCATTTTCATCAAAAAAAGAAATGGAAACAGGGTCTGTAATGCCGGGCTTCGCCTCCAGTACCTTCAGCTGTTCCGCATTATACAGGTTAACATACTTTTCCACTTCAGGCCTTGGCCCTACAAGGCTCATATCGCCGGTTAAAACATTTATCAGCTGCGGTAACTCATCCAGCTTAAACCGGCGGAGGAACTTCCCGGTGCGTGTAATGCGGTTATCATGATAACCTACGGTAAGCAAGCCACGCCGGTCGGCGCCAGTATGCATGGTTCTGAATTTTATGATGCTGAAGATACGCCTGTTTAATCCGACTCGCTTTTGCAGGTAGAAAACGGGGCCGCGCGAATCTGCTTTCACGGCAATGGCGATAAGCAGGAAAACAGGGGATAGCAGCATAAGGGAGATGCCGGCCACCAAAACATCAATGATTCTTTTAGTGATCAGGTACATAATTGTTCCCTCTTTATCCATGGTCTTGATCATATTGCATAGCAGGTAGCTGATTATCCGGCCTGCAGCACTTCTTTAACGGCCTTCGCAACAGCAGTCACCACCATGCTTATCTGTTCCTTCGTAAGATCAACATATACCGGTAGCGAAATCTCACGGGCGTAATTGTCGTAGGCGACAGGATAATCGTGGATATCGTAGCCGAGTTCCTTATAATAGGTGAGCATAGGCAGCGGTTTAAAGTGAACATTGACAGCGACATCCTGATCAAAAATCTTTTGGATAACAGCATTCCGTTGCTGTTCATCAATATCATGGATCCTTAGCATATATAGGTGGCAGGAAGATGCACGGTCGCCGGTATGCGTCACCGGCAATTGTGCCCATGACATTTCTTTGAAGGCAGCATGATACTGCTCAATCACCTGTTTCCTTTTTAGCAGCTGAACTGATTCATAGTCACGCAGTGAAGCCAGGCCGATTGCGGCGAGTACATCAGGCATGTTGCACTTCATACCGGCTTCAACGATATCGTACTCCCAGCTTCCCTTTTGCATTTTAGCCAGTGCATCCTTATTCTGCCCGTGCAGTGATTTGGTATTGAGCTGACGATATACGGCGTTATTATTGAATGGTGCAGGAAGATTCAGGCAGACAGCGCCGCCTTCTGCTGTTGTAAGATTTTTTACCGCATGAAATGAAAATACGGTGGCATCTGTAAGTGAACCGGTTTTTTTTCCGTGTGCAGAGGCTCCTATCGAATGAGCTGCATCAGACAAAACCAGGATCCGGCCCAATGCCTCTTGTGATGCACCTCGCGGAGTGAAAAGCCGGATCGCCCATTCCTCGCGCACTAATCTGTTGACAGCATCGTAGTCGCAGGGAAAACCGCCGATATCAACCGGCATGATGACCTTGGTGCGCGGGCTGATTGCAGCGCGTATTTTATCCACTGAAATATTGAAATCATCAGCATTAACATCTGCCAGCACCGGCCTGGCACCGCAGTGTATCACTACATTGGCGGTGGCTGAATAGGTGTAAGCGGGTACGATCACTTCATCACCTTCCTTTACCCCAAACCAACGCAGCATCAGTTCAAGTCCGGCCGTTGCCGAATTGACACACAGCACCTGTTCCGCATTTACATAACCAGCCAATTCTTTTTCCAGTTGTTTAGTCCTTGGGCCTGTTGTGATCCATCCTGATTTCAGGGCATCCACCACTTCACGGATGATGTCATCGCTGATATATGGTGGTGAGAAAGGGATCACGCTGATTTTTTTGAGTGAATCGTTAAGCGGTGGAAATAGTGGTATGCTTCTAACAACCGAAATATTCAGCAGTTGAATAGCCGGTTATGGCGGAGACAAAATTAACATTAACTCAGCAACCCTCAACAGGCGTTACGGTTGCTTGCGTCGGATCAAAAAATCAAGTAAGCCTTTGGCATATCCTGTACCATATGAAAAATGCAGGATGAAAAAGGAGATGAAGATCTGAATCACGTCTTTGGGTATTTTGCTGAACCGCATTGCCGCAGCTAATCCAATAAAAGTATATGCCAGCAATACAAACGCAAAAAGCGCTTGCAGCTTAAGTTGAATGAGCGAGATTAATACACCCGCAGCGAGGAAGAAGGTGAAAAAAACCGGGATCAGTTGACGGGTAGTAGTTACCGTGCGGTGTTTCTTGTTTACATACACTTTCCAGTAACCGTATTGAAAATACTGGCTGAAAAGCCTTTTCCAGCTTGGCCGCACATAGTAATTTGTCCAGGTATCCGTGGTCAGCCAGATTCGGCCACCTGCTTTTGCCACGCGGTAATTGAATTCATCATCCTGGTTTCTGATGAGAGCTTCATCGAAAAGCCCAATAGCCTGAAAAGTGGAACTTCGGTACATAGGCATTCCCACGGTATCAGTGTATCCGCTTTGCTGGCCGGTTCTGAATCCGGCGTTGCCCACACCAAACGGTGATGACATGGCTCTCGCAATATTTTTGGAAAGCTCATTGGTGTAACAGTTCTTCCAGATACCGCCACTGCACCACACCTCCGGCCGCTGATCGAGAATGGCTGCATTTTTAATAATATAGTCGGGCGCCATCTCAGCATGCGCATCGAAGATGACGATGTATTCTCCTATGGCCTGCTGAATGCCGATGTTACGAGCCACCGGTGTAATTTTTTTTTCATTCACCACAATTTCAAGCACCGGAATTTTTGCCTGCAGGTCTTCCAGTATGCTCATGGTGCCATCATCGCTTAATCCGTCACATACGATGATCTGCAGTAGTTCCTGTGAATACGATCCATTTATGATCGAATGAATACAGGAAGCGATGAAGTCTTTTTCATTGCGGCAGGGTACTACTACACTCACTTTTTTCGTCGCAGTGGCCATGATTGCCTTAGGGTTATGTCCGCTTCTTCCGGGGAGATCAATTTAGCTATAAACATACTGCCGCTTTTTTAATTGACTGCGTCTTATGCTTTCCGGTTTAGAATGTGTTTGTTGAAAGCATATTCATTGCCCTTCCGGCATTATACCTGACAACTTTAATAGACACATGATATCATATGCCGGTAACCGGGTTCATGATTGATTCATCAGCTGATGATAGAAGCTGATCAGCTTTCTTTCTTCCTGTTCCCAGTTATAAGTTGATTCTATGGCTTTCCTGCCATTCCTGCCCATCTGTTGAGCGATCGCATCATTGTTTTTGAGATAGTTGATTGCGTCGGCAATTGCATGAATGTTCAGCGGATCAACACAGATGCCGCACTGATGCCGGTTAACAATTTCCTTCCAGGATGGAAAATCAGAAGCTACCACCGGAATGCCGGCAGCCATGTACTCAAACATCTTCACCGGGTAGGCCTCTATATAGTTTTCTGCAGGATGCAGCAATACTAACCCTGCTTTGCAGGCAGACAAAGTTTGTTTAACCTGCAGGCGGCTCATAAAACCATGCTCTGTCACTTTTGACCAGGCCGGATAATTGGTAATTTCTTCACGCAGCTGAGCCGGGGAAAACGAACCACCGAGATGAAGTCTTGTGTCACAATACTCCAGTGATTTTATCATTTCGCGGATGCCGCGGATGGCAGTGATGTTGCCGATATAACAGATTTCATTTTTCCGTTCTTTCCAGTCTGCCGCAGCATCAGGAAATTCCTGTAAGGATGGAAAGTTGCAAACCTGCGCAGTATTCGAGTTAACTTCACTGAAACGCTGCTCAAGCAAAGGTGTAACCGTTATGACACCGTTGAAACGTGCCGCAGCATGGTTTTCATATTTTTCAAAGCTGGCGGAAAGTATCTTTCTTGAAAATGAAGGGAGGTAATGTTTGGCAAGCAGTTGCCGCGGCACATCTTCATGCGCATCATAAATCACTTTATAATGCTTCTTCCTCAGCTTTAAACCGGCTCGCAGCAGTTCCGGGTCATGAATATGATAGATGTCTGCATTCACTTCCAAGGCTTTCTTTACCACTGCGTTCACTGTGCTAATCATACGCTGCAGGCGTGCTGATTTTTTATTCACCGCAATGACTTGCACGCCATTCTTCATCTCATCCTTCAATGCAGGTGCGACTAATGTGACATTAAATCCTGCTGCTGCCAGCGATGAACATTCTTTAACAAATATTCGGGTATCAAAGGGAGGGTGAACCGATGTGAGATGACAGACTTTCATGAATCAGCGATGACACGGTCATAAAGATCAAAAAATAATTTTCTGCTTCTCGTCCTTGATGCATGCTGAACGATCAGCTCATAATTACCGAGGAGCATGCTGCTGTCGGAAAGCTGCATTGCAGACTCGAAATCAACTGCATTGATTTGTCCGGTTATGATGCCATTTCGCTTATCGGTCACCCATTCTTTATTGGCTGGCAGGTCTGATAAAACCGGGATACAACCGGCGCTCATAGCTTCAAACAGACTTGCCGGTGCACCATCACTTACCGGATAGCTGGCATAAATTTTCGCTTTGCGATACCAATAGGCATTTGTTTCAGCGGAGATCCATCCGACAAAATGCACTTTATCTGTGATGCCGGACTGAGCCACAAGCCGGCGGAGATTTCCTGTTTCGGGTCCACTGCCAGCTATCACCAGTTGCCAATCACTTTTATTCCGGCAGGTAAAAGCTGCGAAGGCTTCAATGATCTGATCTGTACGGTAAAGTTTTTTATGCAGCCGGTTGGAGAAAATGATATTCTCCTTCATTGGCAGGAATGCCTGCAACGCTTTGCTGTCAGGGAAAACGGGCTCAATACCCAGATTGATGATTTCAACAGGGCGGTCACTGCCAGCAAGTTGCTGCATGGTAGTAGCCATGAATGGTGCTACGGCAGTCAGATAATTTGCTGACTGCAGTATCTGCCGTGTCATTAACCGGTAAAAGAAGCCCTGCCTTGGATGGAGGAGCACATCGCTTCCCCAGGCTGTTACGATAGCGGGCCGGTTCATTTTTTTTATTGCCTTCAGCACCATCCATGCAGCAGTATTGGCCTGGTGGATGTGAATGATGGTGGGTTGAAATTCGATTGCCCTTTTCCTGATAAGTGAAAGCACAGAAAAGTAATGTAATGCATTGCCGATAGAGAAGTTGATGGCCACTGACTTTCCCCGGTAGGCAGGATTGATGATATCGGTGATAAGCAGGATCTCATCAAAATATCCCTCAGTCATTTTAATAAAATTGTAGGTATGTACTGAATTCATCCCTACAAGCAAAAGTTTCTTCATGGTCTGAAAATTTTGCATTGCGCCGCCGTTCAATTGATGCATGATCAGGCAACTCAGCGCAGTGACATTTTACTAGGATGTAAATACGTTTCTTAAAAATGATGTGTCATTTTTTAATACCATCATTCGCATGCATCCCTTCCGTTTACATCGGCAGGGCGAATGTACTTTATCCTGAGGTTAATTTCCTGAGTGGAATGAACCTGTTTCGCATTACTTTTTTTGATGTGTTGACTGAAAGGAATCCGGGAGTTGGTGTCATTCTTTTTTTTAAAAGGAAGGGTTACGGACATTCTTTTAACCCTGAGCAATTCATGCAACAGCGCAAGTGGATTTTTGCTCAGTACCCTTTCGATAAGGATTTTCCGGGTAAATGATAAAACCAATAAAGTGAATATAGCAACAGGCTTCCGCTTCCGGCACTTAAGAGCAGGAATGAAAGCTGTTCATTACCGGCCCAGCCGCCAATGGTGATGGCGGCAAACCGGAGCAATGTGTCTGCGACGGCAAACCAGATAGCTGATTGTTGCCTGTTGAGCACAACGGCAATGGCAGCAACGGGGCTGCATATAAAATTTAACAATAGCCACGGGCTTAGCACACGGGCAATCTCGCCGGCATGCCGCCATTCATTGCCAAATACCAGCGCAAAGAGTGAGGGCGCAAACAACAGCAGCAATCCAAACAGGGGAATACCCACGACACTCATTTGCAGGTATACATTCCTCGTGAGCGTTTTCAGTTTTTCGGTTTCATGCTTCAGCGTACTTGCTTTTTGAAAATAAACCTGGAACATGGCTGCTCCGATAAATGCTGCCGGCACTTTCAATATCCTGAACCCGAAAGCGTAGGAACCAACGATAGTCTTTGAAAAAAAATGATTCAGGAGGAAGATCACCAATATGTCTTGCAGAACACCCAGCAAGGCATGCGGCGTATTCACTAAAGCGAATGATTTATAGGTGCGTAAGTTTTCAATTATCTTTTCGCGGCTGATCCATGATTCAAGGCGCAATATTTTTTTCAGCGAGCCTGCCATGTATATCGTTAACGCGGCACCCTGTCCTGCTACGGCACTGATGATTAACCCTGCAGACGAAAAATGACAGTAGCCCAGCAACAGGCTTAGCACACCGGCTGTTCCGGTCTGACCAACTTTTCCTGCGGCAAGCAGGCGGAATTTTTTTTGGCGCGATATCCAATAATTCAATGCCTGTGAGCCACCGGCGCATAACAGCAGCAATGGTAAATAAAACTGAAAACTGCCAAGTTCAGGCGTTGACAGCCAGAGGGGAAGCTGCTGATGAAACAGCAGGATGAAGCCAAGCAGCAGCAAACTCAATAAGATGGTAATAGTGAATGAGAGCCGCAGCAGGTTGATGGCAGCTGTTTCTGTTTCAGGCAGCATGATGGCCAGTTCAAATCGCAGTGTAGCAGCCACAGCCACCGCAGCACCAATGGCAGTGAACATAGCGAACACACCAAATTCTGCGGGTGAGTAGAGTCGTGAGAGAACGGGCGACAACAGGATGGGTATGGCCTGTGCCAGCACAGTGCCGCTCATGAGCGTAAGCACATGGCGGTAAAAATCTGATTTAGGCCGGAGCAAGCGCAGCATATGCGGCTTCGAAGATAACGAACGGTTGGTGGAGTGATCTTATAGCTTAATGAAAGGTTTAACAGATCCCGCTTACTGATTGCCGTACTTTTTTATTGCTGATCGGAAAGGCCTTGTTCTCATTACAAGTGCAGCAGTAATAATAAGGATCGTGATCTTCTGTCAGGATTAATATTACTTACAGGCTTATGCATCGGTAATAATGGCCAGTCATACGCATAGTATCGGGTATGATGGTGCTTTAATGCACGGTCATTAGTTCCCGGCAAATTGATTCATCCGGCAACAATTATCCGGCAATCAATAAATTATTTCGTTTAACGCAAGGCATAAATCCTTTCGATGATCTCCACCACCTTCATGCCTTCCAGTGCATTGGTGGTGATCGATGATCTGCCAAGTAAAGTATCCACCACATTCGCGATCACAAAGTGGTGATTGGCGGCGCTGCCTTTATATGTTCCATAGTCATTGGGTGGATTGGATGGCTCGATTACAGGCATAACATAATCCCTGATATGACAGTATTCCACATTTTCCATATACTGTCCGCCGACTTTGATGCTGCCGTTTTCACCGATGATGGTAATGCTGCTTTCCAGGTTCTTATCCCAAACGGCCGTGGAATAATTAAAACAACCCATGCCACCATGGAGAAAAGTAAAATTAACGATGCCACTGTCATCACTGAAGTCGGTGGAGTGACGATGGTTATAGTTTTGAAATTGCGCATGGATATGGCTGATATCTCCAAACAACCAATACATGATATCAATAAAATGGCTGAACTGTGTAAACAACGGGCCTCCATCCAGTGCGGCGGTACCTTTCCATGCTGCAGGATTACCCTTTTCTTCAGGGTGATAATAACGGTCATCGCGGTTCCAGTAGCAGTTCACCTGTACACTGAATATTTTTCCCAGCCTGTTTTCATCCATCACCTGCCGCAGCCATTTCGCAGGAGGACTGTAGCGGTTCTGCATGACACAGAACACTTGTTTTGATTTTTTTAAAGAGGTGAAGATCACTTCTTCACAGGAAGCTTTTGTGAGTCCCATGGGTTTTTCCACCACCACATGACATCCACTTTCCAATGCCATATTCGACATAGGTGCATGCAAGCCGTTCGGCGTGCAGATGCAAACTACATCTATGGGGATACCGGCTTTAAGCAGTTGTTCTAGGGAAGGAAAGAAGGGACAATTGAACTTTTCTGTATCAGCCTGTTTTCGGTTGTCAATATCTGCAACCGCTGCAAGCACTGCTTCCGGATGATCGCTGATCATTTGGGCATGCCGTTGCCCGATATGGCCGAAGCCAACAATTGCAAAATTTATTTTTTTCATGTAATGGAAGGAAGGTGTTTAAAAGGAGCAATCAGGCTTTGCAGGCAGTGTTGCATAAATGATTTTCAATAGGCATTCTTCTCACCTTTTACCATATTCCAGATGGTCAGCAGAATGATCTTAATGTCGAGCAGGAAACTCCAGTTTTCAATATAAAAAACATCGGCTACTACCCGTCCGTGCATGAGTTTGGGATCAGCAGTTTCGCCGCGGAATCCACGCACCTGCGCGAGTCCGGTCAGGCCGGGTTTTGCCAGGTGACGCGTCATATATTTTTCAACGATGGGCCGGTAAATGTCATTTAGTTTAATGGGATGAGGCCTTGGCCCAACAACACTCATATCACCCAGCCAGACATTCAGAAATTGAGGCAGTTCATCAATGTTCAGCTTACGGAGATACTTGCCAACCCTGGTGATCCTGGAATCATTTTTTTGTGCCTGCACATATTCAGTATCACCTTCCGTTACCGTCATTGTCCGGAATTTAAAAATCTTGAAAATCTCATAGTTTTTGCCTGACCGGTTTTGAAAATAAAATACCGGCCCTTTCGAATCAAGCTTTATCAGCAGTGCCACCAGCGGAATCAGCCAGCTCAAAATGAAGATGATGACGAAAGACGAGAATATAATATCAAAACTTCTTTTGATCATCTGATTGAAAACATTAGCCAGCGGCTCGGGCTGTAATGAAATAACCGGATAAAATCCATAAAAATCAACGGTGATATTCCTGTTATGAAAGGCGCTGAAGTCAGGTACAACCTTAAAACGGATAAGATGGTCTTCCGCGAAACGCAGCAGCTGGTTGATTTTTTCTGTTTCGCGCAATGGCAGTGCGCAGAATATCTCATCAATTTTCTGTTCCACTGCAAATTTCTTCGCATCCTCAATCGTGCCATCCAGTTTTAATCCATTACCACTGTAAATTTTATCATCGAAGATGCCAAGCGGTTTGAAACCGTAGCCGGTATAATTGTTCAGCGTGTCAAACATCCGTTGTCCCATGCCGTCACCACCGATTACAATCACACGGAATGTATTCTTCCCCGATTGCCGTTCATTCCGCAACCGGAACATGAGGCCAATGCGGAGCAGGGTATCAAATATGGTAAAGAAAAAGTATCCATATAAAAACAGGATGCCGGGCCAGCTGTAACTTGTAAAAATCAGGATAACGGTTGACAGCAACATTGCATGAAAAACAATGGCCTGGAAATGTTTGGAAAAGGATTTTTCAAATTGCTCGAACCGCTTGGGTGTATAAAGCTCCAGAAAATAAGCCACCACGATCCAGCTGACAGCCATGGCAAAGGAAGCCTGGATAAAGAAATTCCGGAAGTTGGGTTTGATACCTCCCCAAATGATCAGGTAGCCGAGCAGAAAAGAAAACAGGAGCAGCACCAGGTCCCCAAGCAGGTTAATGGCGGAATACAACCTGAATTTTTCGCGAAGCATCTACTGAAAGGCAGTTTATTGCGCGCAAATGTAGTTAATTAAAAGGCTAAACAAAAGTAGGGATGTGTCTGATTATTGCTATTGAGAACCGGCCATTGGTATCCCATTGTCAGTTGTATGCCTCGGACTGATTTTTGATTTCATCAGTGTAATGCATAAACATGCAGTGGCCGTTTCTGCATCATTATTATCTGTACGTAACATTATTTTGAAGGGAAGGAATCCGGCGGCATTGCGCGATTAATCAAGCAGCATGGCTATCCGTTCGATGATACATTTTGTATACCCGGGATAACGCGGCAGACAAGCATGCTATGCGTTGAGGAGATAGCAGCCTGCGAGTAACGCGGCGATCTGATGGAGACTGCAAATTTGAAATACTGCCGCATATTATAAATTCATAATATTTTTAGATGGGCGTTTTTGTGGATAATACAGTTGTTCATTGCTAAACTATTTTTTACTTTGCGAGCATCATTGGGGGAATAAGAATGAAAAATAAATTAATACGAAGTTTCTCCTGCAGTGTATTACTGCTGAGTGTGTTGTACTGCCGCAGTTCACAGGCGCAGTCAACGCAGGGATGGAAGGAAATGGTGGCGGGGCTTGCTCAAGCTGACAATACAGCCATTGAATATCTTGTTCCCCGCATCTCTGCCATACCGGGAATCAGTTATGTGGGTTACTGCGAGCTGCATAAATGCGTGATGTTTCTTTTTGATCCGTCTGTATATAACAGCGAGCAGATGTTGGTCAATGTCTTTGTTGATAAAAAAATAAAAATCTATCCCAAAGCGAATACTACATTTAAACTGATCACAGGGGAATGCACTGATGCAACAACGCAATTGCTTCATCATGAATAATGGCAGATTGATTTTCAGTAAAAGGGATTCAAACACTTTGAGATGAAATTTTTTTACACCGCTGCAGTTTTTATACTCTGTTGGTTTGGCAGCGGCTCGCTATATGCACAAACAACCACGCTGATCAGTTCAACGGGTGACGGAGGGTTTGAGACAGGAACCACCTTCGCCGCGAATGGCTGGACGGAAGTAAATGGCACACCACTCAATAAATGGTATGTAGGAAATTCTCCTGCCGGATATTCCGGTGCCAGGTGCGCCTATGTAACCAAAGCATCCGGCGGTGCAGGCACTGCTTACAGTCTTAACCAGGCTGCAACGGTTCATTTTTACAGAGATGTTACTTTTCCTGCAGGACAGGATTTAGCCACACTCACTTTCAGCTGGAAATGTTACGGGGAATCAAACCTCGATTATATGATGGTTTACCTCGTGCCTACAACCACCACTCCTGCAGCCGGTGTACAACTGTTAACCGGGCAGATTGGCAGTACTTATAATCTTTCTTCCACCTGGGCTACTGCTACTATTACAGTATGTGGCGTGGCCGGTACAACACAAAGACTCGTATTCTCGTGGACAAATGATGCAACACTCGGCACGCAACCGCCGGCAGAGATCGATAATATTTCTTTGAAAAGCAGTGTGGTAGGTGCTTCGTGCGCCGCTGTGCTTGGAACAGGTGTTACCGCCATTTCTTCACTGCCTTATAATTCAGGTGCCGGCACCACGCAGTCAGCCGTAAATGATATTACAGCAGCAAATGCGATCACCTGCGGCAGCACCTTATACCTGACCGGCGAGGACCAGGTATGGTCATTCACCCCAACTGCATCAGGACAAATCAACATTATCCTTACAAGTTCCGGTTCTTATACCGGGCTTATGTTGTATGACGGATGTCCGATTGCTAATATTTGCAGTGGTGTGGCCGGCACCTGTGTTGCCTACTCACAGAGTTCAACGGGC
This sequence comes from Chitinophagales bacterium, assembly GCA_019694975.1. Classification (NCBI taxonomy): domain Bacteria; kingdom Pseudomonadati; phylum Bacteroidota; class Chitinophagia; order Chitinophagales; species Chitinophagales bacterium. The sequence goes on along the minus strand of JAIBAY010000001.1, from coordinate 251,623 downwards.
AATAAATCTATGTGCGTTTCAGTAACCGCCGGCGATACCTACTATCTTTTGCTCGATTCATATGCTTCTCCGTCATACAATGCCTATTCTAATTTATTTATCAGTGCTCCCGTTCCCACCGGAAGTTCCAATGACCTGCCCTGCAATGCTACATCACTCACATTAGGCGTCAACCTGGCCGGCGACAATTCCTGCGCCAGTGGAACCGGTGAGCCTACAATGCCAACATGCTGGTCAGGCACAACATCAAACACCGTCTGGTATACTGTAGTTTGTCCTGCTTCAGGCCAGCTGAGAATAAGGACGATTTCCGGCACCTTAACGGATACGCAAATAGGTTTGTATTCCGGCAGCTGTTCTTCATTGTCTACTGATGCCGCATGGTGCAATGATAATGCGCCTGCGTGCGGATCATCATCGTATTCAAATTCTGAATTAATTGTAACGACAGGCCTGGTGCCTGGCACCACCTATTATATTGTAGTAGATGGAGCAGGCAGCAATACAGGCTCATTTGATATACAGGTTACCGATGGATCGCTTCCTGTTGTGCCGGCAGCCGGTCAGGAATGCAGTTCTGTGAATCCGGTTTGTAACCAATCCATCTCAGTTGGTAATCCTGGCTATGCAGCGTACGGTAACACCTGTGATTTTGATGTTACGGGAGGCAACTGTCTTGCTTCAGGAGAGCGTGGTTCGGCGTGGTATGAAATAATTATCAGTGCCGCCGGTTCATTACAGTTTGATATTGTTCCGAATGACTGGCCCGGGACTGGCACTTCCAGCACAGACTATGATTTTGCCATCTGGAAAACTGCCGGCACCGGTTCAACAACCTGTGCCGCGATTGCAGCCGGCTCCGTTAATCCGCTGCGATGCAACTACAGCGGTCTTGGCGTAACCGGCTGCTATGGCTCGACCGGTGGCACGGCTCCTCCTTCATATCCTGGTTTCGGCAGCGCCTATGAAAAGAAAATTACCGTAGCCAGTGGTGATAAATACCAGCTGGTAGTGAGTAACTATTCCAACAGTACTTCCGGGTTTACATTGACTATTGATGGGTCTTCACCGGTCAATTATACAACACCCACGCAAGTTATCTGGTCGGGCGGCACAAATACCGTTTGGACGACTACCGCAAACTGGGGTGGCTGTGTTTCACCAACCTGTTCCATTGATGCAGTTGTTTCACCCTCAGCCAGCAATCAACCACAATTGTTATCAGGCATTACCTACAATACAAGGGATATCACGATTAACCCGGGGGCAACGCTCACACTAAATGCGGGATGCACGCTGAATGTTTGCGGTAACTTTTACAATTATGGAAGTATCGTTGCAGACAAGACTTCAACCATTGCATTCGTGGGAACAGGCACACAAAATATCTACGGATCGCTTGTAGGCGTTGATAAGCTGGGCAACCTGTTGATTAATAAAACATCAGGCAGTGTGATACTGAATGCAGGTATTGAACTGGCAGGAAATTTTACCACGCAGAACAGCACCAGCATCTTTAATGTGAACGGTCAGTATATGAAGCTTGCAGGAAATTTTTCCAATGCAGGCGGTGGAGCTACCTTCACCGGAACAGCACTGTCCACGCTGGAATTTAATGGTATCGCAGACCAGGTTTATACGCCCGGCAGTTCACTCACGTTGTATAATGTAGTGGTCAACCAGGGCGTGCCTGCCGCCGTTACCTTATCAGGAAATCCGATGACCATCTCCAATACACTCACTCTTACCAGCGGCCGTATTCAGACACTGCTGAATGAAGTGAGTGTTACCAATTCCTCTGCCGCGGCAGTGAATGCAGGTAACATTGACAGCTATGTTGATGGTGATCTGCGACGGGCTACAACCACTACCGGCTCTTACGATTTCCCGGTAGGTAACTACCTGTCAGGAAAAGGGTATCAGCTTGCGAATATTAATTTCACGGCGGCCAATACAGCTACAAGTTTAGTCGCGCGTTTTTCAACCTATAGTTCAGTGCCTTCAGCACTCGGCGTCTTGGATTGCGGAATTAACTATAACCTGCAGGCTCTGGATAACGGTTACTGGACTATCTCATCAACCCCAGCGTCAAGCGCAGGAACCTACACGGCAACTTTATACAATACAGCCGGCACATATACCAACAGTGGCGGAGCATCGAGCTGGACGGTGATGAAAAAACCTTCTTCCGGATCCTGGTACTTAGATGGTACCTGCAGCACATCCACCCTCAGCCAGGTTTCCCGAGTTGGCATGAGTGGATTTTCAGATTTCGGAACCGCCCAGTCAACGGAGATACTGCCGGTTGAGCTGATCTCCTTCACGGCACATGCAACCGATCACGGTAACCAGGTTGAATGGATTACGGCAGCGGAATTTAATAATGACTATTTCTCCTTGGAAAAGTCGGCAGATGCGAAAGAGTTTGGTGAAATTAGCAATCAGAAAGGCGCACTCAACTCATCGGAAGAGCATCATTATCAATATACAGATGCGAGTCCTTTTTCAGGCATTAATTACTATCGGCTGCGGCAGGTGAACCTTGATGGCTCATTTAGTTACTCCAAAATCGTATCGCTGGAAAACAATTTCCCCTCGCCGGAAATGTCGCCAGCGCATCCCAATCCGACTACCGGCACAATTGCTTTCGAAATCAGTACGCTCGATGGTGGCATCTCTGCGCTGCATGTGATGGACCTCTTTGGCAAACTGGTATATAGTATAGATGAGCCGCTGAAAAGCGGAGTCAATACTGTTGACCTGGACCTGAGTGAATTGAATAAAGGCATTTACTTTATTGAATGCACACTTTCACAATACGGATTTGTGAAAATGGAAAAGGTGATCATCCAATAATATATTGTTTGGAAATGCCTGCGGCGAATGCTGCAGTTTTGTAAAAGCCTCAGGTCAGTATCAGCTTTTTTTTGATTTCCAGAAGATAGAAACAGTAATGACTGCAAATCCGATCAGCACGAAGGTGGTGGACAGGGTGATCCTGGTAAAACCATAAACAACATTCGTGTCCCATTCTGTCGGAGGCTGACTTCCTCCCCTCATCAGGATGAAGCCAAAAGCCAGCAACATCAAACCGGCAAACAAAACAATAAAATTCTGACGGGTAAAAACAAAGGGAGCCGCCTGGCTGACGGGCATCGGTTTTTGTGCAACCTGTTTTTCAGTGATACCTGATTTTTGCTTTGCCATGTTTTACTGCTGTTATTAATTGACTTGCTGTTAAGATGAATCGTGTACTTCCTGTTGCTTATGTAACCTGAAAAATAAAAACGTTACATCCTGCGGCGAAGTTAACAGCTTTTTTTTATCCGGGATCAATACAATTCATCCAGCTTCATCCTTAAGTATTTGTTGACGGCCAGGTGTGTACTCAGGTAAGAAAACAATAATCCCAGCAGAAGGATACCGGAGAACACAAGCAACAGCATGGTGGCATCCTGTAATGCCAGGAGTTCTGGTACCTGGCTGATCGCGAAATTTAGCAGTGTCATCAATGCCACGATGGCGATGATACTGGCGATCAGGCCGTTTTGCAGGCTTCGTTTCGTGAACGGCCAGATCACAAAGTTACGTGTTGCGCCTACCAGTTGCATGCTCCTGATAAGGAAGCGGCTCGAATACATGGAAAGCCTTATGGTGCTGTCGATAAGACCGATTGCCAGTAACAACAACAACACACTGATGGCCATAATAACCCAACTGATTTTACGGAGGTTATCATTCAGCATCTCCACCAATTGCCGTTCATAGTAAAATTCGCCCACTTCATTATGCTTCATGACACGCTTTTCAATGGCGTCAATACTGTCTTTGCTGGTATAGCCGGCATTCAGTTTCAGGTTTACGGAAGCAAAGAGCGGGTTATAATCCAGCAGATCCTTGAAATCTTCCTGGTTTTCACGCGTGAAAATTTTTGCGGCATCTTCCTTGGAAACATACTTCGCGCTTTTCACCCAGGGCTCAGTTGTGAATTGCTGCTGAAGTGCAAGGATGGATTTTTCGGAGACGTTATCTTTAATGATGACCGTAAACTCAATATTCTCTTTAAACTGGTTGGCCAGTTTGTTACCATGAATGAATAACAAAGCAAGTAATCCAATCATAAACAGCACGAGGGCAGTGCTGACAATGCTGTAAACATAGTTAGGTCTGAATCGTCTTGCCATCTTCTTCCTGCTTTCTGACATCGGTGTTATTTATGCCGCAAAATTAATGAACGGAATATTGACGCTGGCATTGCCTCCTGGTGTATTATCAACAATGCCGGACACTTAACTGCTCTGCCTGAACGCTTGCTGTGGTGCCGCGCAGGAATTTGTGCGGTGCTTTGAATCTCTTCATGGTTCACAGTACGTTAAACTCATTAGTTTTGCGCCTGATTTATCAAACAGCAATGGATTATCAATTCAGCAAAATAGAAGAAAGGGCTAAAGAGATCTGGAGCAGCCGGCAGGTTTTCAGGACGGAAGCTGATCATGCCAGGCCAAAGTATTATGTGCTTGATATGTTCCCGTATCCTTCCGGCGCCGGTTTACATGTGGGTCATCCTTTGGGTTACATCGGTTCCGATATCATCGCGCGTTATAAAAGACTGAAGGGATTCAATGTACTGCATCCGATGGGTTATGATTCCTTCGGATTGCCTGCCGAGCAATATGCCATTCAAACCGGTCAGCATCCCGCCATTACCACTGAACAAAACATCAAAACCTTCCGGGAACAAATGGATAAGCTGGGCTTTTCATTTGACTGGAGCCGTGAGGTGCGTACGAGCGACCCGAAGTTTTATAAATGGACACAATGGATATTTATTCAGCTTTTCCATTCCTGGTACAATGAAAAAGCCGGCCGGGCGGAAGCTATTGACAGATTAGTTGGTGAATTTGAAAAGCATGGAACCACTCATTTAGTGCTTGGCAGCGAACAGGAATCTTTTACGGCTGATGAGTGGAAGACTTTTTCCGTGAAACGGCAATCGGATATTCTGCTGCAACACCGTCTTGCCTACATCGCTGATGCCTGGGTGAACTGGTGTCCTGCGCTGGGAACGGTATTGGCCAATGATGAGGTGAAGGATGGCGTGAGTGAACGAGGCGGTTACCCGGTAGAAAGAAAACTGATGAAGCAGTGGAGTATGCGCATTACGGCTTATGCAGATCGCTTACTGAAAGGGCTTGATGATATTGACTGGAGCGATTCGATTAAGGATGCGCAACGCAACTGGATTGGGAAAAGTGAAGGAGCCAGTGTACGGTTTATGCTGGATGGTATGTCGGCGTCCATCGAAGTTTTTACGACGCGTCCTGATACCATTTTTGGCGTTTCCTTTATTACGCTGGCACCCGAACATGAGTTGGTGCAGCAGATAACCACTGATGCCTGTCGTGATGTGGTAAACGCATATGTCGCCGCTGCCACCAACAGAAGCGAGCGCGACCGTATGTCGGAAGTAAAAAGGATTAGCGGACAATTTACCGGCGCATATGTGATTCACCCGTTCAGTAAAAAGAAAATTCCCGTTTGGATCGGAGACTATGTGCTGGCAACCTATGGTACCGGCGCGGTGATGGCAGTTCCCGGCCATGATACGCGTGATTTTGCATTTGCAAACTTCTTTGCAGCGGAATTGACAGCGCAGCTTGGCCATCATCCGGTGGTGGAGGTAATCAGCGGCGGTGATCTTTCAAAAGAAGCGTATACGGCTAAAGAAGGCATCTGTATGAATTCCGGTTTCCTCAACGGATTACCGGTGGAGGATGCCATACCGTTTGCCATCCGGCAAATCGAAGCTGAAAAAGTAGGCAAAGGGAAAATTAATTTCCGTTTGCGTGATGCTATTTTTGGCCGGCAACGCTATTGGGGCGAACCCATTCCTGTATATTATGATGAACAGGGCATACCGGCCACCATCGAAGAAAAGGACCTGCCGCTGATCTTACCGGAAGTTGACAAGTATCTGCCTACCGAAGATGGTGAACCTCCGCTGGCAAGAGCGGCAGACAACTGGAAATACAAAGGAAAATACCAGTATGAACTTACTACCATGCCGGGCTGGGCGGGAAGCTGCTGGTACTATCTTCGTTATCAAGATCCGCATAATGAAAATGCTTTTGCATCCAAAGAAGCCATTGAATACTGGCAGAATATTGATTTCTATTTAGGCGGTGATGAACATGCCACCGGTCATTTGCTTTATTTCCGTTTCTGGACAAAGTTTTTATTCGATCGCGGATGGATACCATTCGATGAACCGGCGAAGAAGCTGTTGAATCAGGGGAAATTGCAGGCGGCTACACATGAGATCTTAGTTGCTGCTGAAGTGCAAAGAGATCCTGTATCGATCATACACTATGGCACCGGGAAATCGTTGAAATTATTCCAACCAGTAAAAAATATTTTCTTTAGTCAGGATGCTAACCCTGGTAGTCTGGGTATTAATTTATTACAACCAATGCACACCGCTTATCTTCCACTAGAGGCAATTGAGGTGCAACAAGTTGATGGGAAAAATATTTCCATAGTAAATCTTGAGCGCTTATCGCAGATAGCTGGTTTTGAAAATGCGGTTTACGTTACTCAATATGGTTTTTATTACAATAAGGATTATTATCCATTCAACGATGAAGGCAAAAAGCCATTCTTGGCGAAATATATTGGAATTGAAAAAATCTCTAAGTCCAAATATAATGTCATCAACCCTGATCATGTAGTAGCAGAATACGGAGCCGATGCTTTTCGCTTATATGAAATGTTTCTAGGCCCGATAGAACAAAGCAAACCCTGGGATACAAAAGGCATTGACGGCGTATACCGCTTCCTCAAAAAAATGTGGAAGCTGTTTTATGATGAGGACGGAAGGTGGCTGGTTACTGCAGACGCACCTGTAACAACGGAATTAAAAGTATTGCACCGTACGATTAAAAAAGTGGCTGATGATATGGAACGCCTGTCATTCAATACGACAGTGAGTGCTTACATGATCTGTGTGAATGAATTCGTACAACTCGATTGTCATAAGAGGGAAATACTGGAACCCTTGTTGATCATTCTCAGTCCATATGCACCCTTCGTCACTGAATTTCTGTGGGAAAAACTCGGACATGAAGCAAGTATTGTAAAGGCAGCTTTCCCTGCTCTTGATGCATCACTGCTGGTAGAAAACACGTTCGAATATCCTGTGGCTATCAATGGTAAAACCCGTGCAAAGATGAGCTTCTCACTCGATGTTTCAACGGAAGAAATGGAGCAGGAAGTGAGGAAGAACCCGGCTATTCAAAAATATTTTGAAGGGAAAACGCCGAAGAAAGTAATTGTAGTAAAGGGCAGGATGATTAATGTGGTGGTTTGATTGTTTTTAATCTCCACGAAACCTTCACCGTAATAATGATCTTTACGTTAAAGGTTCATGTCAGCCCTTTCCGCATCACCCAATCTGTCTCTACCACGTCACCGGTATAAAAAGGGTGTGTGCCGATTTTTTCAAATCCCAGTTTTTTGTAGAAGGCAATAGCACGGTGATTATTCTCCCAGACACCGAGCACCACCGATTCCATTTTTTCCTGCCGGGCGATTGCAATAGCGGCATCCATCATGATGGCTCCAGCCTTAAATCCCTGGAACTGTTGCAGCACGTAGATACGGCAAACTTCAAGACACGGTTCATGGATCCAGTCAGCAAGCTGCTGTTGCCTGCTGAGTTTTGTAAAGCCTATCACCTGTTCCGGTATTGCAGCCAGGAGATAGGTGAAGGTGCTGTCCTGTAATTCCTGGCGGATCGTGCCAATATCATATGCTTTGGAAAGATAAGCCTTCAGCGTTTGCTCATCATAATTGTCCTTCCATTTTTCAGTGAAGGTAGTGATACCGAGTTCCGTCAGTAAAGCGGTATCATCAACTGTTGCCTGCCTTAGTGTGACTTGCATAAACCTGTTATAGCCGGGAGGAATGAATTTTCAGTTATGCGTAAGATAGGTTCTCTGCCTGATTTATTCAGGTACACGGAATTCCTATCATGAAATTGCTGAAATTTGCCGTCGTTGCAAAAAAATAGTAAAGTGATAAGCATGCAGGTACAACAGGATGTTAGCAGGATGGAGAAGGTAAAGATAATTGAATGTCCGCGTGATGCGATGCAGGGCATCAAAGGATTCATCCCGACTGAAAAAAAGATACAGTACATCAATTCATTGCTGGAGGCCGGCTTCGACACGATTGATTTCGGCAGCTTTGTTTCTGCCAGGGCCATCCCGCAACTGGCAGATACGGCGCTGGTGCTTTCGCAACTCAACTGGTCGCCGGAACGGTCAAAGCTGCTCGCTATCATTGCCAATACCAGGGGCGCCCTCGAAGCGGCTATGTTTGATCAGGTCAGCTTGCTTGGATTTCCCTTCTCTGTTTCAGAAACCTTTCAGCAGCGAAATACCAATGCCTCCATGGACGAGGCGCTTAAACGTATAGATGAGATTCAGAATATCTGCATTAAGCAAAACAAACAGCTTGTTATTTATATCTCCATGGGTTTTGGAAATCCATACGGCGATAAGTGGCATCCCGAGATCGTGATGCAATGGTCAGAAAAATTGATGACGATGGGCATCAGGATTATCTCGCTGGCCGATACGATTGGTGTGGCAAAGGCGGAATCAATCAGCTATTTGTTTCAACAACTGGTACCGGCTTTTCCGGGTATAGAATTCGGAGCACATTTTCATACAACGCCGGATAGCTGGCAGGAAAAGGTGGCTGCCGCTTATAGTAATGGCTGCCGCCGTTTCGATGGTGCGATCAGGGGATATGGCGGCTGCCCCATGGCTGCCGATGAATTAACCGGTAACATGCCGACAGAAAAGCTGCTGCAGTATTTTGATGCATTGAATGTGGAAACGGGTATTGACAAAACAGCATTTGAAAAAGCCATGCTTGCATCGGGTCAGGTTTTTGACACTGCACATTAAGCACCTGCCTTCAACAGCTTATGCATATTCATTCAAACGGATCAGTGTGCATGTAAAAGAATAGCGGCAGTTTGCACTGGTAAATCAATGAAATCAATTACCGTTCGCCAAAAATGGCGCTGCCTATCCTCACCATGTTACAGCCTTCTTCAACGGCAATCTTATAGTCGCCACTCATTCCCATAGAAAGAATTTCCGGCTGAAAAATGCCGGATCGATTCAGCTTCATCGCATCAAAGAATGTTTTCAGCGACCTGAATTCATCGCGTACCTGCTGTAAATCATCCGTAAATGTTGCCATGCCCATCATACCGCTGATACGGATATTTTCCAGCGATGCAAGTCTTTTATCTGCCAGCAATTCCCTTGCCTCTCCGAAGCTTAATCCAAACTTGGTTGCTTCCTTTGCAATATAAATCTGCAGCAACACCGGAATCAACCGTTTGTTTTTCGCTGCCTGCCTGTTAACCTCTTCCAGCAGTTTCAGGCTGTCAATGGAATGGATGAGTGAAACAAAAGGTGCTATGTATTTAACCTTGTTGGTTTGCAAATGGCCCACCAGATGCCATTGAATATCTTTCGGCAGCGCACCATATTTATCAACTAACTCCTGCACTTTGTTTTCTCCGAAAATCCGCAATCCTGCGTCGTAGATTTTGAGAATCTCCGTGGAGGGTTTTGTTTTACTGATGGCCACTAATGTGACATCATGTGCCTGGAGGTAGTTCCTGATGGATGCTAAGGTTTCAGCCATGATGCACTGTTCTGTATCCAAAAAGAAATACTTTTGCGTGACTTAAAACAGGACATTCATATTGCGTAATTCCAACTGGCATCTGTTTATTGCTGCACTGCTCGTATGTTTCTTTAGTGCCTGTGTTGCGCATCCTGAAAAAGTTCCTTCCGGAATTTTGCCCGAAGATAAAATGATTCACATATTGTTGGATGTGCACATTGCGGAATCATCAGTGAACAGCCGTGGCATGACCAATCAGCAGCTTAATCAATTGGTAGCGGCAAAGTATGATACAGTGATGAAAAAAAACGGAACCACCTTCAGGATCTTTGAGGAGTCTTTTAATTACTATCTCCGGCACCCCGAACAATTTGAAATGATTTACCAGGAGATCGTGAATCAGCTGACTGCACTGGAAGGAAAGTCAAAGGCAAAGCAGGCGCCAATGAGAAAGGAGGGTATAGATTCACTTGGTACGCATGCAAGATGAAGCGCTTCATCGAACTGACGGAAACTGATTCAGTAATGAACAGATCATTGATTCAGCCGATAAGCGGCTGCACATCGTTTATCACCACCTAATGCCTATTTTTGTCCACTCAAAACTCACGGAAAAATGATTGATAAAAGAGTATCCGGCGCTGATGAAGCTATTCATGATATTCCGGATGGTGCTACATTAATGATAGGAGGATTCGGGTTGTGTGGCATTCCTGAAAACTGTATCGAAGCATTGGCACGGAAAGGGTGTAAAGACCTCACCTGTATCTCAAATAATGCAGGCGTCGACCAGTTTGGCCTGGGCATGTTGCTGAAAACACGGCAGATAAAAAAAATGATTTCCTCGTATGTGGGAGAGAATGCTGAGTTTGAAAGGCAATTGCTGGCAGGTGAACTGGAAGTTGACTTACTGCCGCAGGGAACTTTAGCAACAAGCATACAGATGGCAGGCATGGGTATACCAGCTTATTTCACTGCTGCCGGCGTTGGCACTGAGATAGCGCAAGGAAAGGAATTGCGCGAATTCAATGGAAAGATGTACCTGATGGAACATGCGTTACACGCTTCCTTCGCAATCGTAAAAGCCTGGAAAGGCGATTACATGGGTAACCTCGTGTTCAGAAAAACTACCCGTAACTTTTCTACCTCCATGGCGAAAGCAGGTGATATTGCGATTGTGGAAGTGGAACAACTGGTTGAACCCGGAGCGATAGATCCGGATCACGTTCATGTTCCGGGCATTTATGTGCACCGGATTTTTCAGGGTAAAAATTATATGAGGAAAATAGAAAAGAGAACGGTGGCCATACAGCACGGTTCATAGGGCAGCAGCGTTAAAAATATTGATCAGCGACCTTGCATTGAACAAGAATAATAAGTGGTTCATGAATAAAGAGCAAATTACAGCAACAGCTTACGGGTTTTAAAAATCAGATCATGGCTTTAGATAAATACGGAATTGCAAAACGCATTGCAGGTGAATTGAAAGACGGCTACTACGTGAACCTCGGAATCGGCATTCCAACACTCGTATCTAACTTTGTACCCGCTGATATCAGCATCGTCTTGCAATCGGAAAACGGGATTCTTGGTATGGGTCCTTATCCGACAGAAGAAGCGATTGATCCCGATCTCATTAATGCAGGCAAAGAAACCGTAACGGTTATTCCCGGCGCGAGCTTCTTTGATTCGGCCGAGAGTTTTGGAATGATCCGTGCCGGAAAAGTGGATCTTACTGTTCTGGGCGCTATGGAAGTTTCTGAAGAAGGTGATATTGCCAACTGGAAAATTCCGGGTAAAATGGTGAAAGGCATGGGTGGTGCGATGGATCTTGTGGCAGCGGCTAAAAATATTATTGTGGCCATGATGCATACAAATCCTAAAGGAGAATCAAAACTGCTTCCCCAATGCACACTTCCGTTGACCGGTGTGAAGTGTGTCAAGCGAATCGTCAGCGACCTTGCTGTGCTTGATATCACTCCCGCTGGGTTTAAGTTGATTGAACGTGCGCCCGGTGTCAGTGTGGAGGAGATTGTCGCAAAAACAGCAGGCAAACTGATTGTAGACGGTGATATTCCTGAAATGAAACTCTGATGATCAGCATCATAATGTGGCTTGCATGCCGTGCAGCGCTTGCGAAGATTGATGTGTTCTCTTCAAATGCCTTTCAATGAAATACTTGACTTTCCAACCGGCACAATGCTGCTTTTCTCCGATTAGCTATTCAGTACCGGTTGAAGGATATGCCTGCTTCCCGCGTAAAAAGTGCAACGGCGTAGTCAAGTCATTGCTTGAAAATAAACTTCTTTGTATTTTTCGTTGCCTGTTATCCACCCGGATGGCAGACTTGTTACAATGCACCGATCATCACCGCTAAATAACTGCACGCCGCAAAAAAAGTGGCACTGACTTCATAACTTGCCAAACGACGCTTAGACTATGGAAACACTTGCAAAAGACGCTCCCGCCAAAAAAACGGCTGATTTCCTGCCCATCAAAGGAACCGACTATGTTGAATTTTATGTAGGCAATGCAAAACAGTCCGCGCATTATTATCAAAGTGCATTCGGGTATGAACCTGTTGCGTATTGCGGACTGGAAACAGGCATAAAGGACAGTGCATCCTATGTCATGCAACAGGGAAAAATCAGGCTCGTTCTCACCACTTCGCTTATGCCGGATTCACCCATTGCAGAACATGTGAAAAAACACGGGGATGGCGTTAAGGTTATTGCACTTTGGGTTGATGATGCCGTAAAATCATTTGAAGAAACGGTGAAACGCGGTGCGAAACCATACATGCAACCTGCGGAAGAGAAGGATGAACATGGCAAGGTGATCAGGTCAGGCATCCACACGTATGGAGAGACCGTTCACATTTTTGTGGAGCGGAAGGATTACAATGGAATTTTTCTGCCGGGTTACAAGCCTTATAAATCCCTGCGAAAGACGGAACCGGTGGGACTGAAGTATGTGGATCATATGGTTGGAAATGTCGGATGGAATGAGATGAATACCTGGGTGAAGTTTTATGAAGATGTGATGGGATTCAAAAACATTTTGTCGTTTGACGATAAAGATATCAGCACGGAATATTCGGCGCTGATGAGTAAAGTGATGAGCAGTGGTGATGGCCGTATAAAATTTCCGATCAATGAGCCGGCAGAAGGCAAAAAGAAATCGCAGGTGGAAGAGTACCTCGACTTTTATCACAGCCAGGGTGTTCAGCATATTGCCGTTGCCACCGATAACATTATTGAAACAGTTACCAACCTGCAATTGCGAGGTGTTGAGTTTCTGAAGGTACCGGCATCCTATTATGATTCTGTGCTCGATCGCGTTGGTCATATTGATGAGGATCTCGCCCCGTTAAGGGAATTGGGCATCCTCGTAGATCGTGATGATGAAGGATACCTGCTGCAGATATTTTCAAAACCGGTAGAAGACCGGCCGACATTGTTTTATGAAATCATTCAGCGCAAGGGAGCTCATTCTTTTGGCAAGGGAAATTTCAAAGCTTTGTTTGAGGCCATTGAACGTGAACAGGAACTGCGGGGCACATTATAATGAGCCGGCGGCGCAGCAGTTACTCACCTGTGAAAATTACATCTCTCCATCTGCCGAATGCCGGATGGCTGTTCTTCCCCGTTAATAAGATGCGGCAGATTCACTGGATTATTTGTTTTTTTCTGCTGTTACCATCTACTGACTTCGCACAATCAACAGCCTCCGTTTTGTCTGATCGCATTTGCAAAAACTGGAAAATGATCCGGTTGGAAGAAGTGAAAAAATCACTCGCAACGGATCAGGCTGCCGGAGAATTTGTGATGGTGTTGCATCCGGATCATACCATGGTGCAGGGCATGTATCCTGATGGTCTCATTCCTTCCACCTGGGAAATTGATGAACAGCAGCGGATGCTGTCAATCAAAGACAAGCAGACCGGCCTTGTTTATCAAATGAAAATTATAAAGCTTACCGCTGCCGAACTGGTTTTGCAGGATCAGTCTGCTGCATCAGGGCTCACGATTTATTATAGCACGAAGTAATGCATGCATTGCTGCCCGACGCCGGTTCCCGGTAAAATATTTCCCCATAAATAGTTTCCTGCCGCAGCAGTACAAGCGTTCCGTGTTTATTGTGATCTGAAGAAAGAAGCAGCCGGTGCAGTCATTGCTTTGCAGCATGATTTTGAGAATCAAGTGCGGCGTCAATGCTGCGGACAGATGTATGATACCCATGCATAATTGTTTTGACAATAAGCGTGTGATTGTTCAGCTGGATGGTGTCAAAGCGGCTGTTGAACAGAGTGCATGTCCGCAAAATCAAATCATGCAGATGATTGGATGAGTATGCAGTATTGCATGAATTGAATGATCGATTGTATGATTGCCGGTTACAACATGGTCTTGATTCAATCCTGGGATTATTATGCGTGCGCCGGATTTCTCTCTGCAAAATCAATTTGCGGCGAAAATATTTTATCGTATGAATCGCGCATACAGGTCGTTGATTGATGGTTGAAGACCATAATTGTGTTCTCCGGAAAAAAAATATTTTCATTTTTTTTTGATGCGCTGATGCATGATTGCAGGATTGATTTCTGCGATTTGTGTTCGGCAGATTTTTCTGTTGACTTTCATCGGACAATAAATCAGGCGCATGATATTTTTTTTATGATTTGCTGAAACCCTTACACTGTGCATGTTTCAGCTGCATGCCTTGATGAAGCTTATGAAAAAATGAAAAATAATTTTTGTGAACTTGTGATCAGTAAATTTTTTTCTGCGAAACAGTATTACGCAAATGAAGATGCTGATTGCATTATTCACATTGTTGTGTGAATAAAAATGTTCAAAAATATTTTTGTTATGAAACGATTCATTCTTATTTTGATGAAAATTTTAAACTATGGCTACAAAAAAGAAAGCAGCAAAAAAGGCTGCAAAGAAAGCAGCTCCGAAAAAAGGAGCTAAAAAAGCTGCTAAGAAAAAATAATTTAGCAAAGCTTTTTTGAATAACGGGGCATCGAAAATCGGTGCCCCTTATTTTTGCAGTCACCTCAAAAAATATATCCGAGATATCTGGTGTCAGCTGCAATATCTGCAGCGAACAATACAATAAGGATGCTGTTGCTGTTCGGCTCACAAACAATTTAACTGCTGTAAATCAGACTTTGATTACGTGTATTGTCTGTATGAAAATACACTGTTGGCTTGTGCAAGGAACAGCCATAGAAAATACTCACCGCAATAAATAAAGTGAAGGGCTGCACATTTCAGCTATCCGTGCGCAGTCTGTATGGCATTCCTGGTTAAATAAAAGAATATTCAGGAACTCTCTCAAAATATCCGGAGTCATCCTGTACCGATTGATCGGGATCAGGAAATCTTCAATTCATTTGCATATGCCGGAATAATTTCGGCATGACCGCATTGATTGCCTGTTAAGGGTTAGCTTCTAATCGAAGGACTGGTTCGACAGATCTGCCTGCTTGAGCATCTCTTCATATTCGGCAGGCGTAAGATCGTTAAAGAAGAAATTCACCGGATCAATAGGAACGCCATTCTTGATTACCTCATAATGGCAATGGGGAGCAGTGGACTTTCCGGTGCTGCCCACATATCCAATCACATCGCCGCGTTTCACCGCTTGCCCTTCGCGTACAATAATACGGCTCATATGGGCAAAGTGCGTTTGATAACCAACCATGTGGTTAATGGTTACATGATTGCCATAGCCGCGGTCACCATATTCCACGGAACTTACGGTGCCGTTGCCGGTTGCATGAATCGGTGTTCCGGTTGGTGCAGCGAAGTCAAGCCCCTCATGCATCTTCGGAATTTTATAGATCGGATCTATACGCATGCCAAAACCCGATGCAATATGCGATAACTCCTTGTTGGAAATGGGTTGTATGGCAGGTATGGAAGACAGTACTTCTTCTTTCTTTTTAATCAGCAACGAGATCTCATCATATGATTTCGACTGAATGTAAAGTTGCCGCCGTATCTGATCGAGTTTCTCAGCTGCTGAAGCCATCAGCTGACCATTATCATAATTCATCAGTTCCCTGTATTTGTTTATTCCGCCGGACCCGGCCTGGCGTACACTTGAAGGAATCGGTTCGGCTTCAAATATTACACGGTATATATTATCATCACGTTCTTCGAGATCAGCGACTACCGCCGCCATCTGATCGAGTTTTTTATTCAGCACATCGTATTCAAGCTGCATCTGGCTCAACTCACGGCGCAGGGTCTTTTCTTTGGGAGAATCAAGGTAAGTATAGGCGAGGTAAACAATGATAAAGGCAAAAACCAGCGCAGCGGAAATGAACCCGGCAATACGAAGTATTCTTGTACGCAAAGCTTCTTCAAACTTTTCGTATCGCAGTGCCTGGGTATTATAATAGTATTTTACCTTTTTCATCTGTCTGCCCTTTTTTCCCGCTTAACTTATCGTGTTCACGCCATTCCGTTTTACTGCAATGAACTACCTTGAATTTGGCAGGCGCACAGTTGTGTGCCATGCAGGAAGAGGTATTATTAGCTAATTTTACGCGCTCACAGCGACCAAGCGCTGAACAAAATTAACCAATAAAATTTCCGCAAACAACGTATGGCCGGTACAAATCGTATGATGAACGCTAAAGAGATACGTTCCGTTTTTCTTGATTTTTTTGCAGCGAGGGGTCATGATATAGTGCCCTCTGCGCCTATTGTAATAAAGAATGATCCAACCCTGATGTTTACCAATGCAGGGATGAATCAGTTCAAGGATATTTTTTTAGGTGATAAGGCGGCAGTTGCCAAACGTGTTGCAGATACACAGAAGTGTTTACGTGTTTCGGGTAAGCACAATGACCTCGAGGAAGTAGGTATCGATACCTATCATCATACCATGTTCGAGATGCTGGGCAACTGGTCCTTCGGGAACTATTTTAAGGAAGAAGCGATAGCGTGGGCATGGGAACTCCTGACCAGGGAGTATCAACTTCCGGAAGACAGATTGTATGTCACCATCTTTGAAGGTGATGCGACAGAAAATCTGCCAAGAGACGAGGAAGCTGCAGGGTTCTGGAAAAAGTGGATTGCCGCCGACAGGATCATTCAGGGGAATAAGAAAGATAATTTTTGGGAGATGGGTGACAGTGGTCCGTGCGGACCTTGCTCGGAAATTCATTTCGATAACCGTGATGATGCAGAGCGGAAAAAAAAGGATGGTAAGGAACTCGTTAATGCCGGCGACCCGCAGGTGATTGAAATATGGAACCTTGTATTCATTCAGTTTAACCGTTTATCTAACGGATCATTGCAACCATTGCCTGCCAGGCATGTCGACACCGGAATGGGTTTTGAAAGATTAACCCGTGTCATTCAACAAAAAAAATCCAACTACGATACGGATATCTTTCAGCCGCTTATCCGCTTCATCGAGCAAAAATCGTCAGTTAAATATGGCGCGGATGAAAAAACGGATATAGCGATGCGCGTGATGAGTGACCATGTCCGTGCCATCTGTTTTGCTATTGCCGATGGACAGTTACCTTCTAATACTGGTGCCGGTTATGTCATCCGCAGAATTTTACGCAGGGCGGTACGCTATTCTTATAGTTTTCTTCATATCCATGAACCTGTGTTGTTTGAATTGGTGAAAATACTCGCTTCGGAATTCGGTGATGTTTTCCCGGAGATCATCAGTCAGCAGGCATTCGTGGCAAGGGTGATAGAAGAAGAAGAAACCTCCTTTCTGAAAACATTGTCAGACGGCATCCGTCGGTTTGATCAGTATGCGGCCGCTTTGCCGAAGGAATCCGCTGCGGTGGAAGGTAAATTTGCTTTCGAGTTATACGACACATTTGGTTTTCCTATTGACCTCACACAGTTATTGGCCGCCGAAAAAGGTATCAGTGTTGATCTGATGGGTTTCAACAAAAGTCTCGATGAACAACGAAAGCGGTCACGTAAAGCGGCCGAAGTGGTAACAGGCGATTGGGTGGAGGTAAAGAAGTCGGAGAAGATTGAATTCCTTGGATATGAAACAATGGAAGCAACGGCTGCTGTTACCAAATACAGGAAGCAAAAAGTGAAAGAGAAAGAAGTCTTTCAGCTGGTGCTGGACAGAACACCTTTCTATGCTGAGAGTGGCGGTCAGGTTGGCGATAAAGGACAACTGACCTTTGGCGAAGAAGTGCTGGAAGTGCTGGATACCCGGAAGGAGAATGAATTGATCATTCATTTTGTCAACCGGTTTCCTGCATCATTTGAAGGACCTGTAATGGCGAAAGTGGAGCGTGTTGCAAGAGGCAACACAATGAATAATCATACCGCAACTCACTTGTTGCATGCCGCCCTGAGGAAAATACTTGGCAGTCATGTTCAGCAAAAGGGATCACTCGTGGCGCCTGACCACCTGCGTTTTGATTTTTCTCATTTTACCAGGGTGTCGAAAGAAGAGCTGGAGGCCATAGAAAAACTGGTTAATGAAAAGATCAGGGAAAATATTCAGCGAGAGGTGGAAGTGATGCCTGTGGAAGAGGCGATGAAGACGGGTGCCATGGCGCTTTTTGGCGAGAAGTATGGAGAGTTTGTGCGCGTTGTAACATTTGACAGTCACTTTTCCCGTGAGTTATGTGGCGGCACGCATGTTCCATCAACCGGTGTGCTTGGTTACTTCAGGATTGTGGCGGAAGGAGCTGTTGCCGCCGGGGTCAGGCGTATTGAAGCAGTAACCGGAGCAGTGGCTGAAGAAATGATTCGTCATGCGTTCAGCCGCCTGGAAACAATAAGTTCGATGTTGGGGAATGCGAAGGATGTGGAGAAAGGTATACAACAACTGCTGGATGAACAGGCGCAGTTGAAAAAACAAGTGGAGGCCTTTACAGCCCTGCAGGTACAGGAAGCCAAGGAGTTCTTAAAATCTAAGGTCGAAAACATCGGAGATATTCAATTCATTGGTGCCGTAACCACCTTGAACACTGCCGACGCATTGAAAAAACTGGCTTATGATCTGCGCAATGAAATAGAAAATCTTGTAGCGGTGCTGGCTGCTGAAACAGGAGGCAAGGCGCACCTGGTTATTATTATTGCTGATAATCTTGTAACCGGCAAATCACTTGATGCCGGCAAAATGATCAGGGCTGTAAGTAAGGAGATCGATGGCGGCGGCGGCGGCCAGAAATTTTTTGCCACTGCCGGTGGCACCAATCCTTCCGGAATTAATAAAGCAATAGAAATTTCAAGGGAGTTACTGCAATCTTCCACAGGATAAATCAACCACGCATCAGACCGCTTTTAATAAATGATCATTGCACTTTCTTTCCTGCAAAGTTCATTTGTGTATTGTCATAAAACTGCGGAGGATCATATGAACCGCTGATGGCTTCTGTGAAGAGGTATAAACTGTCGTGAATAAAGTTGCCTTCAATATTATGGTTAAATTCATTGAACTTGAAGTAGCCGTTTGAATCCACTGCGATCGAAGGTGCATCACTGCCATGAATGCTGATCAGTCCGATTCCTTCATCTGATATGGTAACGGAGTAGGCATAAGCGGTATCAATTTTATAAACTCCTATTGCGTTCACACCTGCACTGTGCTTATTGACCCATCCATCATAAGTGCCAGCGTATGTAACGGTATCTTCCGGAACCGGGGGCGGCACAATTACTGGTGGTGTGTTTTTCTCACACGCTGCCAGCATAGATAAAAAACCAACAAAGAGGATGGCTAAACAGATGTTTTTCACAGCGGGGCAAAAATAGGATAAATTCTGTTTCAACCCGCAATTTACATTTCCATTTAACATTGCTGAACGCCTCATCTGAGTAGTGTTGATGGCTTGTATATGCTTATTATTTGTACTGAAAGAATCGAAATCAACTTCCTTGCAAGTCTCATCCTATTCCTGTTTTCTCATTAAGAATACGAGATAAAACACCGGTAAATGAAATGGGAAATATAGTGCCCTGACGGTGGAAGCGGTTATAAATTTTGAATGGTTGATATGTATAATAGTAAGAATGCAGGATTTTGGCCGCAGATGTGTGGAAAACAGATTTCCCGGATCTGAGTGAGGTAACTTAACTTCATCTCAATATAATTACAAGCGCTCATGACCAGGCAATTGACAATGATCTTTTCATTCCTGACAGCATTTCAGTTTGCTTACGGCCAGGATTTACTCAGCTATGGTGGCGGAACGTTTGGTGCAGGCACCACTTTATTCCGCGACTACCAGGCAGCAGGCATTAACCCCGCCAACCTTGGTATTTTCGGCGATGAGACTCGAATGACATTTGCATTCTTTGATGCCACCGGTGTCGTCTTTTCCGAGGCTTTAACCAAAACAGATCTTGTTCAGTCGATTATTGAAGGAAAGAAACTTACTGATGAGGAAAAAAAATCGATTGCACAGTCATTCGCCGAAGACGGTCTTTCATTCAAGAGTGAAATGATGCCCGTTGGATTTGCTATACAGATACCGAAGGTCGGGGGTTTTTCATTTACATGGAAGGAAAAACTGTCGGGTGATGCTGTACTGAATACTGCCTTTGCTGATCTTGTTTTCAATGGTATTCATTCTTCCTATATCGACAGCATCATCTATGACGCAAGCGGGTACCTCATTGGCATTACTGATACGCTGCTGCCTTATTCAAAATATTTCGATGGCTCTTCCATGCAATTCAGCTGGACGCGCAATTTTAATATCAGTTACGGGAGAATGCTTTTTGAACTTGAAGGCATTAAAATATATGGTGGTGCCGGTATCAACTTCCTGCTGGGCAATGCGATCACCGATATCAGTTACGGTGAAAATGTGGCGGAAGGGTTTGCGGCATATTCTTCGGTTTTTGACATTGATTTTGCAAACATCACCAATCCGCAAATCGATCTCAAAGGTAACCTGTACCCTGTTGGAAGAGGATATGCCGTAGATTTTGGCGGAACAGTTTCCATCAAGGATAAAATTTTTGCCGGTATCTCTGTTACCAATATGGGTTCGATGAAATGGAAGGGAAACCTGGTTTCGCTCAACGACGGTATCCTCGACAGTGTTGTCAATTTTGCAGGCGTGAATTCGGCCGATATCTACTCTGATATTGCCGACCTGTTGAATGCAGGTGGCTTGTTCAGCTGGACACCTGAATCTGAAATCACCCAATCGTTGCCTGCGCTGTTGCGTATCGGTGGAGCTTTAAGGCCGCTGTCGCAACTGGAAATCGGCGTTGATCTGATTCAGCCGCTCAATAAGAGCCCGGGCAGCATTCAAAACACAGAGCTTGCCGCACTCGTTAGTTTTAACCCTGTGAAAGCAGTGAAACTCACTACCGGTTTTATGGGTGGTGGTATTGCAAACTTCGATATTCCTTTAGGCATTTCATTCAGTTTTACACCGGAGCAGGCATGGCAAATCAGCCTGGGAACGAGGGATATCATTTCCATCTTTAAACAAAATACGCCGACGCTTTCACTGAGTGTTTCGCTGCTCAGGTTTAGTATGTAGCAGGTCAATGTATCTATTGATTTTGTTTTGCCGGCAGTTGACAAATGGATTTACTACCTGACAAAATCAGAAAGGTATCCCTGAGGTAATATTGGATCTGTAAATCCGGTAATGGCTCAAGGAATAGGATTAGCAGCTGATGCCGGTGCTTTTATTCCGTTTTGTATCTTTGGCGCTTGTTTTTAAAAAGGCTGCTGAAATAAACGTTGCGGTTGCCCCATTGTCGGACGTGTGATCAAATGTTGCTGTGGCGTTTTATGGATGAAGGAATACTGCTGTAGCAATTAACCTGTTTGGGTTGAATCAAAGGAGCTGTTCATATAATTTAAACTTATTGACTGCCATAAATAGTCAGGCATTTGTTAATACTGGAAACTGAATTAAAATAAAAGCAAAGGAAATGAAAAAGCAATTATTGATACTGCTGGTGATTACAGGTTCATTCTTGTCTTGCCAGTCCACGTCAAAAGGAGGCATGACCGTGAAGGGTGAATTAAAAAATCTGCCCGCAGATGCCAAAGTATTCCTGGAAGAACTGACCTATTCCTCAAGAAACGCAGTTGATACATCCAATGTGGATGCGAAAGGTAAGTTCTCATTAACGGCCAGTGTAAAGAATGCAGGCCTGTATCAGTTGCGCATCGGTGAGCAACGTGCTATCTTCCTGGTGCTCGATGAAAAAACGGGAACGGTTGATGTGAACGCGGACACTGCAGACATCAGTAATTTCACGTATAAGGTGAAGGGTTCGCCTGCATCTGATCAGTTGCGCGACTTTATCAGGAATACCAAGGTTTTTGGTGAAGCATTCGGCACGGCCATGAATAACTACAATCAGCACGTCAACAGCGAAACGCCTGATTCAATCCGCAAGGTTTATGAAGCTCAGGTGATGAAGGCGGACAGTAATTTCCGTACATATGCTGTAGCCTACATTGATACCGTCAAGAACCCGATTATTGGTGTATTCGCGGCAAGCAATCTTAATTATGATAGTGATGCTGCAGCAATTGATAAACTGGCTGACCGGCTTACCATTGAGAATGGACAGTTGCCATTCGTTCAGGACTACATGAAGGTGGTGAATGACCAAAAAAATCAGCTGAAGCAACAAAGCAGTGGCCCGGTGTTTCAGCAGGGCAGCGAAGTGCCTGATATCGCTTTGCAGGATTTCAATGGCCAGATAATCAAACTTTCTTCCCTGAGAGGTAAGGTTGTATTGCTTGACTTCTGGGCTTCCTGGTGCGGGCCTTGCAGAAAAGAAAACCCTAACGTGGTGAAAGCATATGAAACCTATAAGAGCAAGGGTTTTACGGTATACAGCGTTTCATTGGATACTGATAAAGACAAATGGATTGCCGGCATAAAGAAGGATCAGCTCATGTGGCCTTATCACGTTAGTGACCTGAAAGGATGGCAATCGGCTGTTTGCGAATCTTATGGCGTTCGTTCAATTCCACAAAGCTTCTTACTGGATAAAGATGGAAAGGTTATTGCCACCAACCTGCGTGGTGAAAGTTTAATGAATACACTGCAAACGGTTTTCCAGTAAAACACCGGTGATAACTATGCATTCCGGAAATCACTGACGGGAATCAATATTCAAATTGCCCGAAGTCGGTTTGTATCGTCAGCTTTTTTGCATCAGCGGCTTCACAATATCCGATGATGCGCGCTTCAATATCAAAGGATGCGGCGATATCCATCAATGCAGCAGAATTTTTTTCTTCCGTGTAAATTTCCAGCCGGTGTCCCATATTAAATACCCGGTACATGTCCTGCCAGGGTGTGCCGGATTCCTGTTGAATAAGTCTAAAAACAGGCGGTAATGGAAACAGGTTGTCTTTGAAGATATGCAACTTGTCAATGTAGTGCATTATCTTATGCTGTCCGCCGCCACTGCAATGAATAATTCCATGCATCTCACCGGAAAATTTCTGCAGCATCTTATGCACTACCGGCAAATAGGTTCTTGTGGGTGAGAGCAATAGTTTCCCCACATCCAATGGTGCCTCTTCATATCGGTCCGTAACCATTTTCGATCCTGAATAAATCAGATCTGCCTTCGTGTTATGGTCATAGGTTTCCGGATACCTGGCATAATAACCGTGATTGAGTACATCATGACGGGCAGCGGTAAGCCCGTTGCTGCCGATGCCGCTGTTATAAACGGATTCATAAGTTGCTTTGCCTGATGAAGCAAGACCGATGATGACATCACCGGCCGGAATTTCATTCTTAATCACCTTTTCGCGCGGCATCCTGCAACTGATGGTTGAATCAACCGTGACGGTTTTGACAATATCACCCAGATCTGCGGTTTCGCCGCCCATGTAATGAATGTCAATGCCATGTGATTGCATGAGCTGCATGAAAGCCGCTGTGCCCGCGATAATTTCGGTGAGCACTTCAGCCGGTATCAGGTGTTTGTTCCTGTTGATAATGGAAGAAAAAAGAAAGGGTCCGGTAGCACCTGCACAAATCAGGTCATCGGTATTCATCACGATGGAATCCTGCGCTATATCTCTCCAGACGGAGGCATCACCGGTTTCCTTCCAGTAGATGTAGGCCAGCGATGATTTGGTACCGGCGCCATCTGCATGCACAATGCTGCACCAGTGCGGATCGTTGGAAAAATGATCCGGGAATATCTTACAGAAAGCATTGGGGAAAAGTCCTTTGTCGAGTCCGGAGATGGCAGCATATACGTCTTCCTTGGAAGCCGATACACCGCGTGCATTGTATTTTAATTCTTTGGAACTCATGCGATTTTTTGAAGGGTAACCGGGATAAACTCGTAAGCTATCCTTCAGTCACTCAAAACAAACCTGGTGAAACTGCAACGGCAGTGAATACCAGCCTGATCTCCGTTATATGAATTTAAAATCTTTTCCCGGGAAGTAAGCGTCATCTCCCAATTGTTCTTCAATGCGCAACAACTGATTGTATTTGGCAATACGGTCTGAACGGGACGCAGAGCCGGTTTTTATCTGACCGCAATTCAATGCAACGGCAAGGTCTGCAATGGTAGTATCTTCTGTTTCGCCGGAGCGGTGACTCATCACAGTGGTATAGGCATTACGGTGCGCGAGGTCTACCGCATTGATGGTTTCTGAAAGTGTTCCGATCTGATTTACTTTAACCAAAATGGAATTGGCTATTTTCTCATCAATTCCCTGCTGAAGCCGTTTTACATTGGTTACGAACAGGTCATCACCTACGAGCTGAACTTTGTCACCAACAGCCATCGTCAGGTTTTTCCAGCCTGCCCAGTCATCTTCCGCCAATCCGTCTTCAAGTGAAGCGATAGGATATTTTTTAATCCATTTTTTCCAATAGTCAACCATCTCATCAGAGCTGAATGCTTTGCCATCGGATTTATGAAACACATACTTTTTCTTTTTTGCATCCCAGAGCTCTGATACGGCAGCATCCATGGCAATCCAGATATCTTTCCCCGGGCTGTAACCTGCTTCTTCAATGGCTTTCAGGACGGTTTCAATGGCTTCTTCATTCGATTGAATATTGGGAGCAAAGCCGCCTTCATCACCAACATTGGTGGAATATCCTTTCTTCTTCAAAACACTCTTCAACTGGTGAAATACTTCCACACCCATACGCAATGCTTCGCTGAAGCTGCTCCCGCCGAAAGGCATGATCATGAATTCCTGGAAATCAATTTTATTATCTGCATGAGCACCGCCATTCAGAATGTTCATCATGGGAACAGGAAGCGTGCGGGCATTAACGCCGCCTACATATCTGTAAAGCGGCATGCCTAATTCATTGGCAGCCGCGTTGGCAGCAGCCAGTGAAACAGCGAGCATGGCGTTAGCTCCGAGGTTGGATTTGTTATCAGTGCCATCTGCACCCAGCATGATCCTGTCAATCATCTGCTGCTCAAAAACACTCACACCCATCAGCTCTTTCGCAATTATCTTATTGATATTTTTCACTGCCTGGAAAACACCCTTGCCACCATAAACTTTCTTGTCGCCGTCGCGTAATTCCACAGCCTCATGTTTTCCGGTAGAAGCACCTGATGGAACGGCTGCTCTTCCCATGATACCGCTTTCGGTCACTACTTCTGCTTCTACGGTGGGGTTGCCCCTTGAATCAAGGATTTGCCTGGCATTGATCTGAATGATGACTGACATGTAATTGAATATTTTAAGATGAAGAATGAAAATAATGAGCTATGGGTCAAAATTAACCCTCAAAGAGGAAAGAGTTGAATGATGGAACTATTATTTTTTTCAAGATAAAACCATCATGCCATTCGGTGGAATGGCAGCAAGTCTGCAGTGCTATCAGCAAGTTCCGCAGTTCATGAGGGTCTCCTGTTCTGCATCGTTGAAACAAGAGGAATTAAATAAGTGGTACGGAGAAATAAAATGTTCAGTTCTTCTTCCAGTGAAACTCATAATTTTCATTGTCAATATAGGTAAACCACTTATCACTGAGTTTGCGGATGGTAAAGAAAATCTGCTTGATTTCTTTGGACTGATCCGTTCCTTTATACAGTGTGTAGATTACAATAAAATCGTCGCTATGGTCGGCAAATGCATAGGTGCCGAAGGAATACAGGGTATTATCTTTGAAATAACTGAGACTTTTTGAATCCCTGTTCACCTGTACATATAAGGTCTGTCCGGCGTATTCAGCAGTAACATCGTTGCCATTTGGATCTATCACCTGATCGATATCCCAGTTACCGGCAAGCCGTTCATCCTTCGTCATCAGGGTAAAAAAAGGACCTTCAGGATACTGAAAACAACTGCTGAAAGAGAAAAGCAAAAGGCCGAAAAGAATGATTTTTGCCGGAAGTGAAGATCCATTCATAACGCGGTATTTATCGGAAACCATCAGGTGAATATTAAACTTTGCGCGTGTAAAGATAGCCTTTAATTTAAAACGTGACAGGAGGATTTACGGGCAGGCGCATAAAAAAAGGAAGCACCGGCTTCCTTTTTAAAAAAATCAAGGTATGTCTTAATCCCAGTTCTTAACCTGGAATGGTTTTGCTTCCTGTACATTCAGGATTTTGTGCGACATAGGATCTGTACCAACGAGGTTAATGAATGCCACAATTTTCAGGTTGTTTACATTATATCCTGTAATGCTTGCACTTTTAGTTATAACATATTCTCCGGCTGGAACCATTTTGGCTGCTGGAATAACATCACCGAGGTTGTCTGTTAAAGCTGTACGAACCACATTGTTATGTTCCCACCCAATAATCGGATCACCTTGTCCTACCAGTGGTGAATTTGGATCTAAGGAACCATCATCATAATAATTAGCCTGCGGATATCCTGTCACGGCACTTTCTGTGAGGTAGATGGTAACGCGATAGTCACCGGATAAGGTTGTATTAAAACCACAATGAACTGTTACATTAAGATTGCCCGACTGTACAAAGGAAGTGATGGCCAACCCGCAGGCCGGAGCACCAGTAAGAATCATATTGGCTGCACCTTCCCAATAATTTCGGTCCATCATCAGTTGTCCGCTAAAAGGCTGACGATTCACCAGGCCGCTGGGGAAACCGGTTACCCCTCCTAAGTTACCATCAAGCGTTGCGAATACAGTATTTTCCATCGGATCACCTTCGTGAACAGAAGCTCCGATGACTTTACCTGGATTGTGAAGAATCAGGTCATCGAGAATTAAAGCACCATCAGGGCAATAGCCGCACCACGTGCCGGTGAATTCTTCCACCAAAGCTTTTTGTGAAAAGGTAGAAGGAACAGCAGAGATGCCTGTGCCTCCACCCGTACCACCGCCGGTACCGCCCGTACCGCCTGTTCCACCCGTACCACCGGTGTTATTATTGGTATTATCAACAACAACAGGCGTTGGATTCGTATATTCTTTCGTGCAGGAAACTGCAGTGAAAGCAATGGCAACAACAATTGCGAAGAAATTTTTCATGAGAAACAGGTTAGAGATGAATTGTTTGGGAAATCAAATTTATTAAAACTTTTGAAATTGCAGATAAATTTATGAAAATCAGTTAACAAGCTACATATTGAATATAGGCGGGAATCTGTATGATGTAACTTTTATTATTAATGAAAGACCTGGTGCTATACTCAGCCAATTATGGACTAACCTGCCTTACTTTATACTTTATCTCCTCCACCACTTCCGGGTTCAGCAGGGTGGAAATATCACCCGCCTGTTCCGGAAATCCTTCCGCGATTTTCCGGAGTATGCGCCGCATTATTTTTCCACTGCGGGTTTTAGGCAGGCCGGATACTATATAGACCTTCTCCGGTTTGGCAATCGGCCCGACGATATTGGAGACAGTCTGCACGATCTCTTTCATCAGGCTTTGCTCTCCAGTCTGCATTTTACGGCAGATAACGAAGGCAACAATTGCTTCACCTTTTATGTCATGCGGAACAGGTACGACTGCGCTCTCTACTACTTCCGGATGCTCATTGATGGCATTCTCCACTTCGGCCGTGCCAATACGATGCCCGCTGACTTTGATCACATCATCCACACGGCCGGTGATACGGTATAGGCCGTTGGCATCTCTGCGGCAGCCATCACCGGTAAAATACATTCCGGGATACGCGGTAAAATAAGTTTGCCTGAACCGTTCATGATCTTTGTAAACAGTGCGTGCCTGAGCAGGCCATGAGCGGCGGATGCATAGATTACCTTCTGCAACCGCATCATGCAGCAGGCTGCCATTGGCATCAACAATTACAGGTTCTATACCGGGGAACGGCAACGTTGCAAAGGATGGTTTGGATGGCGTGATGCCGGCAATCGGAGAAATCAGGATCCCGCCGGTTTCCGTCTGCCACCATGTATCTACTATAGGGCACCGTTCGCGACCTATATTTTTATGATACCATTCCCATGCTTCTTCATTGATGGGTTCGCCAACGGAGCCTAATATTCTTAATGAGCTGAGGTTTGCTGCACGGAGATGATCAGTGCCCTGTGCTTCAAATGACCGGATGGCTGTGGGAGCTGTATAAAATATATTCACGCCATACTTGTCAATGATCTGCCACCACCTGCTCCAATCAGGAAAAGCGGGAATGCCTTCATACATAACCGTGGTGGCGCCATTCAGCAAAGGACCATAAACAACGTAACTGTGTCCCGTAATCCAGCCGATGTCGGCTGTACACCAGAAGACGTCATTGTTTTCGTATTGAAAAATATTGAGAAATGTGAAGCCGACGTATACCATGTAGCCTGCAGTGGTATGCACAACTCCTTTGGGTTTACCGGTGGAGCCGGATGTATATAATATGAATAACGGATCTTCCGCTTCCATCACTTCTGCAGTGTGATGACCACTTGCCTGCTGCATAAGCTGATCCCAAAACAGATCACGGCCATTGATCACGGTTATGTCAAAATCAGCATGCTTACAGACGATTACATTTTTGACAGATGGTGTATCCTTTAATGCATCGTCAGCCATTTGTTTCAGGTAAACCGGTTTATCTCCACGGTAAAAGCCATCTGCCGTGACCAGCAATTTGCAGGCAGCATCCAGTATTCTTCCTGACAATGATGCAGACGAAAAACCACCAAAAACGATGGAATGAACAGCCCCAACTCTTGCACAGGCAAGCATGGCAATAGTTAATTCAGGAATCATGGGAAGATAGAGGCATACCACATCGCCTTTCTCAATACCCAGTTGCCGCAGCACGTTGGCAAACCGGCAAACCGATGCATGGAGTTCACGATAGGTGATAGCCCTTGCCTTCGCATCGGGATGATTGGGTTCCCAAAGTATAGCGACTTTATCACCATCAGATGCAAGGTGCACATCCAAACAGTTTTCAGACAGGTTCAGTCTGCCTCCTTCAAACCATTTGTAATCCACGTTTTCAAATCCGCCCGAGTGAACTTTGTTCCATTTTTCTTTCCAGTGAAAACATTCAGCCACTGAAGTCCAGAAACCATCCGGGTCGCTCAGGCTTTGGTCGTAAGCATTTTTGTATTCGTGATAAGAGGTGATACGGGGAAGCATGGACTAGTGAGGATGCAATTGTTGTGAAAAAATATCTGTCGGAAGCAAAACAAAAAAATGCATGATGGAATGTGTTGTTCACTTGCACCGGTCACAAACGGTGCGTTAACGCAAAATACCAATTCCCTTCTTAATTTAGAGCCCTGAATAAGTCTGATCAACAAACTCAACAGCGTATGAACAGGGTCCTTCCGTTTTTTTTTGCTTTTATATGGTGTGTTTCAAGTGCAGCGACTGCCATTGCCCAGGGTAATTTGCCGGCTACAGATATTTATTTACTCAGTATTTCCAAAAATGAAAAAGGAAAATACCTTGTTGGTGAACCTGAGAAAATAACGCCCTGGAAGGGTTATGACAATCAACCTTACTTTCTCCCGGATGGCACAGGGTTGCTTTATACTTCTATCCGCGACAGCACGAAAGCCGATATCTATAAATACACTTATCAGTTCGCCAAGACATCGCAGATAACGCATACACCTAATACAGCGGAATATTCACCCATGCTGATGCCGGATAAGAGCGGAATATCCTGCGTACGTGTGCTGGAAGACGACAGCACGCAGTTATTTACCAAAGCAATGGCGCATGATGAGTATGTTCCCATTTTTGCTGGGCTGAATCCGGTGGGATACTATTGCTGGGCAAATAGCGACGTGGTGGCCATGTTTGTGCTGGGTGAGCCGCAGACATTGCAATTGGGTTATTATAAAACAGGTGTGATAAAAAAAGTAGGAGAAAGAATAGGCCGTTGCCTGGTGCGTATGCCGGGAAAAACTTCTACCGGATTTTATTATGTGCAGTTTGATGAAGATTCCACTTCCACCACCATTAATTTTTATGATCTGAAAACCGGCAAGTCATCAGAGATTGTGGCCGCTTTGCCGGGTGCAGAAGATTTTGGATTAATGCCTGATGGTACTTTTTTGATGGGCTCGGAGGGCGTGTTGTATAAATATCTGCCGGGCACCGATAAGGATTGGTTATCCATTGCTGAGTTGGAAGGTACAGCAGTGGAAAAATTTTATCGCATCGTCGTAAATCCGACAGGAGATAAAATAGCATTGGTGACTTATCCGGATGAGCGGCCGTAGCAATCAGCCTTCAATTAATATTCCACCTGATCTTTCTCGCCAGAAAATAAAAAAAGAGGCTGCCTCAAATCTTAGTTTTGAGACAGCCTCTTTCCTGATACAAGCTGTTTATTCTATTACTAGTTTCCTGGTCACGATACCTTCATCCGACATCAGCTGCAACAGGTAAATTCCGGACGCGAGCTGATCACGCTGCAAATCGATCTGCAGCGTGCCGGCATCTGCCATTCCCTCGTATAACTTCCTTACCACTTTTCCATGTACATCGAGCAGGTTAAGCTCTATGCGGGAAGATTGTTCTAATTGCAGTTGAATCGTAGCGGAGTGGTTCAGCGGATTAGGAAATACTTCCAGCCCGTCTGCAGCTGTTATGGCATCGCCACCTGATTTTAGCGCCGCCGTTGTGAATGTTGCAACCGGCGAATAAGATGAAAATACCTTCGGAGCTGTCGCTACACACTGTGTCCTTATTTTCCACTTGTATTTTGTACTCGCACTTAATCCGCTTAACGGATAAGTTGAGCCTGTTACCAGCACTTTAGTCCAGGCAGATGCAGTGCTCACCTTATACAGCAGCTGAAATTTGGAAGCACAGGAGGGAGGCAACCAGTTCAATGAAGCGCTGCTGGAGGTGATGTTGCTCGCCGAGAGGCTGGTAGGCGCGGGACACGTGATCGCCAGATCTGATCCGTTATCAGTACCTGTTGTGGCAGGGTTTGACCCCACCACCCTTATTCTGTAAGCGGAACCCGTTGCAGTGGCAGGAATTACCGCA
This sequence comes from Chitinophagales bacterium, assembly GCA_019694975.1. Lineage (NCBI taxonomy): Bacteria > Pseudomonadati > Bacteroidota > Chitinophagia > Chitinophagales > Chitinophagales bacterium. The sequence goes on along the minus strand of JAIBAY010000001.1, from coordinate 220,523 downwards.
CTGATGTTACCTGACGTTGTTGCATTTAATGATCCGATATTGGTGGGTGCATTGAAAATGCCATTGGCATCAGAAAGCTGCGCCGTAAACACATTGCCGGATGTAAAAGCGCCGCTGGTGGTATAAGCAACACTGATGTTTTGACCCGGACAAAACGAAGATGATGTAAAAGGTGTGGTGGCAATGGTTAGTGTGGGCGAGCTGCCTGCAAGATCTGCTTCATAAATTCCTCTTCCGTAAGTAGCTGCTACCAGTTTATCAGATGTATAATTGATTTCCAGTTCATGCACCATCACATTGGGAAGCCCGTCATTGTAAAATACCCAGTCGGATGTATTATCATCACGGTAGTAAACACCTATATCCGTGCCGATGTAAACGCGGTTGGGACTTCCGTTTTCATACACGATAGTATTGACGGGAATGTTCGGCAAAGTGCCGGAAACATTGCTCCATGTGCTTCCGCCGTTGGCAGAATGAAATACTTTGTTGCCTGCAGAATAACCGCTGAATACCACCCACAGATTATTTGGATCCGTATTACTGACGGCGATGTAGTTGATGCCTGCAGAGGCTACAGGCAGACCGGCGGTGATATCGGAAAACGGGGATGCACCATTCGTTGTTTTCTTCATCAGGCCAAGCGAACTGGTATAAATGTAATTGGTGTTGGAAGGCGCAACGGCGATTGCTGTGCAGGTGTTTCCGCCATAGATGTTGCTTCCAAAAACCGACCAGCTGCTGCCATTGTTGGTTGATCTGTATAATGATGAATAGCCGGCATACATTTTATTATGATCTACAGGATCCATGATGTATTGTGTCAGCCAGGCACCTGAGCTGGGCGCTACATAGGAGAATGAAGCGCCGCCATTGGTGGATTTATAAATGCTGCCATATTGTGTTTCAATAAAAACAATGTTTGCATTGGTGTAATCTACCAAAGCTTCCATTCCATCTGCACCATACACCTGCGTATAACTGGTACCGTTCCAGCGGTTGCTTCCGTTATCCTGCCATCCTGAATACACGATCGATGGATCAGTGGCCGAAGTGGAAAGGCGGTAGATCTGCGCTATGCGCAGACCGGCACTCAGATCAGTCCAGGAAGTGCCCTGGTTAGTGGATTTGAATATGCCGCCATCATTGCCCGAAAAAATGGTTTGTGTGCTGCCGGGAAGAAATTCAAGCTCATGGTTGTCTGCATGCACATAGTTGGATGCAGTATAAGGTGACCATGATGAAATGGTTTGCCAGGACGTGCCGCCATTAGTTGACTTCGCAACATATAAACCACCTGCCAGCAAGACATCAGCATTAGCATCTGAACACTCCAGGATCAGATCATAGTATCCATAGAAGCTCGCAGCTCCGCTTGGAGAAGCTTTTGTAGTCCATGTTGCACCGCCATCTGTACTTTTAGAAAGTGTGCCTGATTCACACAGCGCATAGATCACCTGTGAATTGGCAGCACTTGTTTCGATGGAAATTCTGCCTGTTCCGCATAAATTATCTTTCATCACGGTCCAGGTTTGTCCGCCATTGACTGATTTCAGCAGATCCTGGTTGCCGCCTGCATAAATTGTATTCGGGTCAGCCGTATTAAATTCAATGTCGTAGCAATGGTTCGCATTTACCAATGTCCAGCTCACACCGGCATCGCTGGTACGATAGATACCTGATCTGGTAGCTGCCAGCAACAGCGAAGAATTGGAAGGGCTGATCACCAGCCGCTGCACTATCTCTTTAATATTTTGTGTATAGGATAATCCGGTAGTTGACCAGGTCTGTCCACCATCAGTGGATTTCAGCACACCTGAAGAATACACACCGCCCCAGAAATCGTTGTCTGATTGCCAGGTTGCTTCATAGCCATACCCATCACCTGTTGCAATGTATATAATATTTGAATTGCCCGGGTCTACGGCAATGTCGGCAATACTGGTTACGGGAATGGAAGAAGTAATATCACTCCAACTGGCGCCACCGTCAACTGATTTCCAGACACCGCCGCCTGCAGCACCGATGTACATGGTGTTTGAATTGTTTGGATCAAACCTTATAACATTGATCCTACCCACACCGCCGCCATTTCCGGGAACTACGGCAGCACCGACTGGTGTCCAGTTGGCCGACCGTGTACCGAATGATTCAGGATGTGCGGCTTTGTAACTGTCATACTCTTTCATTGCAATGGAAGGGTCAGGAAGATTTCCACTCGGGAAGGTCCTCGCTTCCATCAGGTATTCCCAGCGTTTAAACTGGTTGTAGAAGCTTTTGTCCTGGCTGTCTTCGGCCTCATTTTCAGATTGTAATTGTGCAGGGTCAGGTTTTCCGAATTGACTGTAAAAATTTTCCTGTATCGAATAAAAATTGTCGGGAGCAAGCGACTTTGGCTGGAGGTTGTTATTGGCCTGTTGCTGCGCCATGGAAATTGATCCGGTAATCAACAAGATGAGTGTTGCCATGTAAAAACGCAAATTTTTTGATGGACTTACACACTTTGCAAGCTGTGCAGCAGACATAAAATTCGTTTTCATTGACTGGGGGGTTTGTTATTGGTTGAGAAAAGAGTGCCGTGCAAATCAGTTACACAGGATCACCAAAACTATTTGATTGGGTTGACTAAAAATATGAGCATTGTCATGTTGATGCTTCAAAGATTAATTTCACGGTTGTTTGTGAAGCGCAGGTCAGTGTATTAAAAAAATTTATGGTTTGAACAGGATGTGCATCTGAATGTAAATTGCTGAGCTGACCTTTCAGCAACACTTTCCTTTTCCCTTCATTTAACCAAGGCATTTCTATTTGACGAAGCTAAAGATAAAGGAAAAGATGATTCGGTGTTGTTGGTTCGTGTAAATACAAATTGACAGGCTCAGTCATGATGAAACATTCTAGCTGATGTTTATACACCGGCTGATTTTTTTTACATCCTTTTCCATGTATTTTTGATGAAATGATGAATCAATCAAAACTCCTCAATCAATTTTTTCCGTAACTCTTAAACTTACCATACTATGAATATTGGAATACTCGGTACCGGTTCAGTGGGAAATGCCATAGGCACCAAACTCATTCAACTGGGGCATACCGTAAAAATGGGATCCCGCAATGCAGCACATGAAAAAGCCGTTGTATGGGCAAACAATAATGGATCAAATGCTTCGACAGGTACATTTGAGGAATCGGCACGCTTTGGCGACCTGCTCGTGCTGTGCCTGAATGGTGCAGCCACCGTGGAGGCTATTAAGATGGCCGGCATCAGTAACTTCACCGGTAAGACCGTGATTGATATTACCAACCCATTGGATTTTTCCGCGGGCATGCCACCGAGCCTGTTTATTGGCAATACGGATTCACTGGGCGAACTGGTGCAACGCACTGTGCCGGAAGCGAACGTAGTTAAAACACTCAATATTGTCACTGCCGAAGTGATGGTGAATCCGGGCCTTGTGCATGGTGATATTGACATGTTGCTTTGCGGCAATGATGAAGGCGCAAAGGCAAAAGTTTTGCAGCTGCTGAAAGATTTTGGCTGGCAGCACGTGATTGATCTCGGCGGAATTCAATCGTCACGGTACATGGAATCTTTTGTATTACTGTGGGTAAACCTGTGGCAAAAATTTGGTGATCCGTATTTTGGGATCAGGTTTGTACGGAAGCAAGGGTAGCGCCATTGATCCTGAAAGACGGATTTCATCTGTACCTTTGTCACGCTTCCGGTATTGAAATTCCTTTTCATGGCTCGGAGAAGAAATCAAGACTGCTAAACTTTTTATTCATACCTGTTTCAGTATATGTCATCTGTCATAAAAAACCTTTCTGATTATCGCCTCACCGAAAAACCGGAATTATCCACGGCAAAAATCGGTGTGATCGTTTCATCGTGGAACACAGAGATTACAGAGGCCTTGTACCGGGAATGCAGGAAGACACTTGTGGATTTATCGGTAAAAAAAAAGAACCTGTTACGGCTGGATGTGCCAGGAAGTTTTGAATTAGCGGCTGCCGCAAAGTGGCTGATTGAATCCAAAAGAATGGAAGCAATTATCTGCCTCGGTTGCGTGATACAAGGGGAAACCCGGCATTTTGAATTTATCTGTGATGCAGTGGCGAACGGAATAATGGAGCTGAACATTCGTTATTCCACGCCGGTAATCTTCGGAGTACTCACCACCAACGACCTTCAGCAGGCACTCGATCGTGCCGGTGGCAGGCATGGTAATAAAGGAACGGAAGCAGCCGTTACTGCCGTTCAGATGATATTATTGAAAAGGAAACTTTTGAAATGAAGCTTCTTGTTGCAGGCTAATGGCCGTTATGGTAGCATACATAGCCCTTTGTGTTTCATGATGAATTTCCTCATTTCTTAATTGCTGACGCACTCAATGTTACATCAGCAATCAACCTTCAGTTGCCATGCAATTATACTCTATTGATACCGGTTATTTTAAGCTTGATGGCGGTGCCATGTTTGGCGTGGTACCCAAATCAATCTGGAATCGCATCAATCCTGCCGACGATCAGAATCTCTGTACCTGGGCCATGCGCTGCCTGCTGGCAGAAGAAGGAAACAGGCTGGTGCTGATAGATTGCGGCCTTGGCAACAAGCAAAGCGAAAAATTCTTCTCTCATTATCAGCCGCATGGTGATAAAAACCTGTTGTCATCACTTCACAGCCACGGATTTTTACCGGATGATATTACGGATGTCTTTCTTACACATCTGCACTTTGATCATTGTGGCGGCGCAATCAACTATGATTCAGAGATGAGGGCAGTGCCTGCCTTCAGGAATGCAACCTATTATTCCTGCGAGCAGCACTGGCAGGCTGCCACCATGCCTAATCAGCGGGAGAAGGCTTCTTTCCTCAAGGAAAATATCCTGCCAATAAAGGAAAGCGGGCAACTGAAGATGCTGGCGGATGGAGAGGAATTATTTCCGGGGTTCAAAACAAAATTTGTGTACGGCCATACGGAAGCGATGATGCTTCCGCTCATTCAATACAGAAGCAAGACTATTGCTTATATGGCTGACCTGATTCCCTCTGCAGGACATATTCCGGTTGCCTATGTTATGGCATATGATATACGGCCGCTTATTTCATTGCAGGAGAAGGAGTCGTTGCTGAATACAGCAGTGGAAAATAATTATGTGCTTTTTTTTGAGCATGATCCTTCTATTGAAGCCTGCACCCTGGTGAAGACCGAACGGGGCATCAGGATGGAGGCGGCGATAGAAGTAAGCAGGTTATAACAGCCATGCAACTGAAACTTCTTACGGAAGCAATAAGACGCCAATGAGCAATGTTTGTCCGGAATACCTGCCAACACTTTCCAGTATTGAGAACTGATAATTGAGATGAACTCTTATGAATCTTTACCGGTGAAAGTGCTGAAGTGGATTATCCGTCAGGGCTGGCAGCCAAATCATCCGCCATCATTTTTTTCTTCTTTAACAGTGCGCACCGGCTTATCCACGAATATGGAAACCATCACCGCTATGCCCAGGATGGTGCCGATAACTGCCAGCGACCAGTGTGTAGGCACAGTGATATGAAATATTTCGAGCAGCATTTTCAAACCGATGAATATCAGTACCAACGAAATGCCTTCCTGCAGGTAATCAAACTTATCTGCCATATTTTTTAGCAGGAAAAACATGGCACGAAGACCCATGACAGCGAAAATATTGGAAGTGATGATAACGAGCCTGTCTTGCGAGATGGCGAAGACGGCGGGAATAGAATCCAGTGCAAATACGAGGTCGGTGGAAGCAATGATCATGATCACCAGGAAAAGCATGGTATAATAAGTCTTGCCGTTTTTCTGTACCCTGAAATGTCCGTCGCCTTCTGTATCAATCAAGCGGAAGTAACGTCGCATCAGCTTATACACAATGTTTTTTTCAGGGTTAAACTCATTCTCGCCACCGGACAAAAGCATGTGCGCACCAGTGTAAACGAGTATGGCGCCAAAGAAGTACAGCACCCAGTGAAATTGTTCCACGATCAGGATGCCGAGAAAAATAAAAATAACACGGAAAATCACGGCGCCGATAATTCCATAAAACAACACCTTGTGATAATACTTTTCTGAGATCCTGAAATAAGAAAGTATAAGAATGAAAACAAAGAGATTGTCGGCCGACAGCGAATATTCCATGAGATAAGCGGAGATATATTGTAAGCCTTTCTCTGTGCCATGATAATAATACACCAGGTAACCATAGGCCAGGGCGGTGCTTACCCATCCTCCTGTCTGCAGCAAGGCACTTCTGACGGTCATCGGCTTATCGGAACGCTGTAACAGACCGATGTCAAGCAATAGAAAAAGGAGGACTATAATGCCAAACAGTACATATAAAACATCGGTGTCGCCAAACTGATCAATCAGTGCATTCATCTTTGGGTGCTCGAAGATTTGGAACTGAAATATGCAAAACTTTTTAACAACCTGCCGAAATGAAAACGTTGAAGTATCACAAAATCTTTGTCGTTGTGAACGGTTGCAAAGAAGCGATCTGCATCGTAGAGGAGTTCATTGCCTTTCGCATCAAATTGTTCGCTTGTTGAATTGCGTGGCATGTGGTAACACGTAACGGTTTGTGTTTGCCGGCGCCTGTCGGTAACAGCGATCGAACAGAAAGAAGGTGTTTGCAGGATGGAATCCTTTTTCGGGAGATCATTCACGTAACTCTCGCAATAGACGGAAGCATACAATGCTAAATAGTTATGGACTTTCTCCTTATTAAAATTGCCGGTGGTGAGTGTGCCCTTGTTGTTATTGCTGATTTCGAACGAGTCGGCGCCAAGTACTTTAATGGTAAACGAACTGTCGGGCTGACCGGCGTAGTCTACAGTAATCATGTTGATCTCATTGCTGCTGAGACGAAACAATGCTGTGCTGCGGATCACCTGTTCATCGGTAACATAACGGGTGTCCAGTACACCTTCAAAGGCAGGTACAGACACTACATAAGGATTTTGTGATCCGTTCATTAAGAAGTAAGTGCCTTCAGAATCCAGCGTTCCTCCGCCAACGAAATAGGACTTTATCATCGTGCCTTCCCTGTCATAAATTTCTACCTTCTTGTTACTGCTGGCAAGGGCGGTAATCACGGTTTTTTCCGCGGCTTCCGGCACAGGATAACTTACATTCAGTTTTTTTATGGTCGCCAATAATGATTTCATGTAATCAGCTCTCACTTCAAAACGGTCATTCACCGTCCAGCCATTGCCGGTGCGCAGGAGTACCACTTTCTTGCCTGTCATGTCGGCGATGAATATTTTGTAAATGGCAGCAGTATCCTCCACCGCGAATGACTTTTCTTTCTCATTCAGCGTGGACGAACTTTTCCTGATAACCAGAAAATAAACGGCGGCAGACAGCATCAGCAGGAGTAAAAAATAAATTAATGTTTTGTTCATTGTAGTAATGCGTCTGTTAGTTTATCATTCATTTAAGTTCCAATATTGGTGTAATATGTTCTGGCTGCACTTTGCGTGCATGGTTCTTCTATTCCACTTAGTGTGCGTATTGGCGATGGCGGATGAGATTGAAGAGCAATGCAAAAGCGAGGAGCAGGCCAATCGGCAACAATGTATTGATTAACTGCCAGCGCGTTTTTTCTGCCTTCACCTTCTCAGCATTGAGCAGCCTGAGTTGCACTTTTTTTGAACGGGTATCCAGGTGTTGCGTATAGCCCGTAAGATAGTCCATGCAATTCAAGAGGAAGTCACGATTGCCGAAATATTCACCGGTGAAACGATAGAATCCGAGCGGCAACGGCTGACCCTGCGCATTCACTTCATTCCTGGCAATATCACCATCTGCTATCACAATCATTTTCGTTTCGGCGCTCTTTTCCCTGAAAGGCATCTTCAATGAGTCGCTCAGTGTCTGCAGCATTTCAGGCGCTATGCGGTTGGCGAATATCGATGGAAAGCTGCCTTCGAGTAATACGGCCGTCATTACTTTTTTCTTGTTGTAAAGCTGACCATCCGGCCTTGCCTTCAGCTCTTTGAAATCCACCAGCCAGGGTGTAAACACGAAACGGCTGTGATCACCTGAAGTGAGCAGGACCGTTTTGCTGACCTCTTTGAGCGCAAGCGTGTCTATCGATGCGGTAAACATAGAAGATACGGCGTTGATGCCCTTGTTGATGGGATGATTTCCTTCAGGTGTGAAAACCGGAAAGTAATAGCAGGGAAAGAGGTTGAATTTTGGTTGGGTTCCTTCATAGCTTACGAGCAGGGGAACGGGATTGCATTGCAGATCAAGCAGCAGGCCGGGATTAATACGTATGCCATACCTGAACAACTGATCTTCGAGATTGAGCGGATAATCGGTTGTCATAAACGACCGCCGCTTTACCACCGTGTCAAGTTCCGCATTCAAAGCTTCCACCAGCCACAGGATTTTTCCGCCATTCATCAGGTATTGATCAATCTTGAATTTGTTTTGCTCGCTGAATGATTGCGTGGGTTTTGCGATAATGATCGCTTTGAAATCTTTTTTTATTTCTGTTACGCTGTCCGGATAAATGACCTGCAGATCGTAAAATGCCGACAGGCTTTTGGCATAGTCGGCCATTGCCAGATTGCCGAGCTCACCTTGTCCCCTGATGATTCCTATCCTGGGTTTGCGAATCATCGACATGGATTCAATAGCTTGCGCAAATTTATCTTCCAGGTGTGCAACGGAGTTATTCAGTGCTTCCTGTGCAGCCGTGCCCGGTGTATTTTCCAGCAGATTGACTGCTACCTGCCGCCCTTTATAATTCACGAGGGCGCCGGGAACAATGATTTTCTCCGAGTATTCATCTCCTGCATTGTTCCTGACATTGGTAGGCTCCAGTCCTTTCAGGGCAAATTCTTTCAATATTTCATTGAGCTCCTTTTCACTTTTGCCTTTCGTAGGATCTTCGAACTCATATTGGATCCTGTCGCCGCCATATACTTTAAATTCATTCAGCAGTTCTTTCGTGCTTGTTGCGAGACGTTTAAATCCTGCGGGAAAATCACCTTCAAGATAGATTTTCACAAAGACAACGTCATCCAGCCTGCGTAATAACTGCCGCGTTGAATCGGTAAGCGTGTAGCGCCGGTCTGAGGTGAGATCCGTGCGTGTAAAAAAAACGGATGACAATACATTCAATGCGATGATGATACCGATCACGATCGAAAGCTGCAACAAGGCATCCCGTTTATATGTTCTTCTTCTTGTCATGAGTCTGCAGTAACCGGCAAGCCGGCATTTCTTCATTCCGCTTTAATTATTAAGCAACAGCGGGCTTAATCTGTATTACCACTTACGGCTGTCCAATGTTGTTTTCGTACATAAAATAAAGATCACCACCAATGACAAAAAGTAAACCACGTCACTTGAATCAACTACCCCACGGCTGATGGAATCGTAATGATATTGCATGCCGATGGACTGTATGATGGTATCTGCCTTGCCGCCGAACAGCCCCAGTCCGCTTAATGCATCAAAGGAGAGCAGGGCCATGAAGCTCAGGAAGGCTGACAAAACAAATGCGACGATTTGATTTTCGGTCAGCGCGGATGCAAAAAGCCCTATGGAAACAAATGAAGCACTGATCAATACCAGGCCAATATAAGAGCCCCAGCTTGCACCCGAGTCAATGTTGCCCGGCGGTGATCCCAAAACCCGGATGGTGTAATAATAGAGCAGTGTAGGCAGCAGGGCAAAAACTACGAGGAACCAGGCTGCGAAAAATTTACCCAGTACAATCTGTAAGGCGGTCACCGGCCTGGTAATCAGCAGCTCAATGGTGCCTGCCCGTTTTTCTTCTGAAAACATGCGCATGGTGATGGCGGGAATCAATAGCATGAAAACCAGCGGAGCATTGCTGAATAATATATCCAGCGTGGCATAACCATTATCCAGTGCATTGTTGGGAAACACCCACATGATGAGCGACATCAAAACCAGGAATACCGCAATGGCGATATAGCCGGTGAGGGATGAAAAAAATGCCGTGAGTTCTTTTCGGAAAATGGCTATCATGTCAATCACCTGTTATCGCTGCCGCGAAACAGGATTTTCATTCTTTGTGTTTCAGTTAACCCGTGTCAGTTCCTTGAATACTTCCTCCAGCGATTGTTGCTCAGCCGTCAGTTCCGTGATGGTGAGCTGATTGCTGACGGCATATTTGAATATCGCTTCCTGCAATCCCTGCTGTCCATAAATTCTCCACTTGTTTACGCCCGTTGCTTCCACATGACTTACGCCGTTCATCTGCGATAAACTCTTCTTATCTACGCTCTGTTTGAAAGACACGAGGATTGCGCTTCCTCCATCGGTTGCCTGCTGCAGCCTTGCAATGGTATCATCGGCCACAATCTTTCCTTTATTGATGATGATGACCCTGTTGCAGATGGCCTGCACTTCCTGCATGATATGGGTGGAAAGAATCACTGTTTTTTCCTTACCCAGCTCTTGGATAAGCTGTCGAACCTCCGCCAGTTGATTAGGGTCAAGACCTGAAGTAGGTTCATCCATTATCAGCACCTTGGGATCGTGCAACAATGCCTGTGCAATACCTACACGCTGCCGGTAACCTTTGGAAAGCGATCCGATTTTCTTATGCTGTTCTTTTTCGAGACCTGTTATGCCAACCATTTCACGCACCCTTGCTGATTTGTTTTTTACACTGTTCAGCCGCGCCACAAAGTGGAGAAATTCTTTCACGTACAGATCGGTATAAAGCGGGTTGTTTTCGGCAAGGTATCCGATATGCTTTCGAGCTTCCAGTGATTGTTGCCCGATATCAAATCCGCAGACTGCGGCCTGACCTTCATTTTGCGGAATATAGCCGGTTAGAATTTTCATGGTGGTGGATTTTCCGGCGCCGTTTGGACCCAGAAACCCGAGCACTTCCCCCGGCTTCACTTCAAAGGAAATTCCATCAACAGCACGTTGCCCGCCATAAATTTTTGTAAGTCCTGAAACAACTATTGACAAAACTGCAATGGAATTTTGATTGAAGAATGGCTAACGCGATGCGAAAATATAAAATTGCATTGTGTGGATTTCAAATATGCAGCTTGTATGGTGCTGAAGAGCTGAAGATTCACTTTTGAAGTGAGCAAATTGCTGATCGAAATCCAGGCCCTGAAGAGCATAGGAATAGCGGTGCATGATTAATCAGGACAAGCGAACGGATCATTCCGTTGTTGCTGTTCATTTGATAAATGCTGCCGATCAAACTACCGTCACCCATTTGCCATCTTTTTTTTCATGCAACATTCCAATGGCTTCCATGTGTTTTTCCATCTTCAATTCATGCAGCAGCTTTGTAAAATCAACAGCCGATGCTGCATCAACGGCAATCAGCAGCCCGCCACTGGTCTGCGGATCGCAAAGTGTTACCAGCCGTTCGCCTGTTACGCCTTCCACTTTCGGTTCATAGCTTTTCCAGTTTCTGAAAGTATTGTCAGGCGCTACAAATTGCTTTGCCAGTGCTTCCACACCTTCTATCAATTGAATGTCAGCATAACGAATGGTGGCTGACAGACTGCTTCCTTCACACATCTCCAGCAAGTGGCCAAGCAAACCAAATCCGGTTACATCAGTCATGGCATGCACATATCCAAGCGTGCCGAAGCGGCTGCCTGCATCGTTGAGTGTACACATCAGCTCAATGGCAGGAGATAATGCTTCTGCTGCAATCAGCTTTCTTTTTAAGGCGGTGGAAAGGATGCCGGTACCGATAGGTTTGGTAAGAAACAGGAGATCGCCGGCCTTAGCCGTATTGTTTCGCTTGATATGTTCTTTTTCAATCAATCCACTCACACTTAATCCGAAGATTGGCTCCGGGCTGTCAATGGTATGTCCGCCTGCTAACGGAATACCGGCAAGCGTACATATCGATTTGCCACCTTGTAGCACTTGCTGAGCCAGTGCAACCGGCAACTTTTCCACCGGCCAGCCCAGCAAAGCGATAGCCATTAACGGCCTGCCGCCCATCGCATAGATGTCGCTGATGGCATTGGTGGCAGCGATTCTTCCATAATCGAAAGCATCATCCACAATCGGCATAAAAAAATCGGCTGTGCTGATCAGGCAATCACCGTTGGAGAGTGCATACACCGCTGCATCGTCACCTGATTCATTGCCAACCAGCAAACCCGGAAATAGCAGATCAGATCTTGAACCTTTTAGTATTTCCTCGAGCACCAGTGGGGCGATCTTGCAACCGCATCCTGCGCCATGACTGAATTGGGTGAGCTTTATTTTATCTGCTGGCATAATTTAGTTGTCTGTTTCTTTTTGCAAAGGTTTCAATCGTTTTCGTTGCGAATTGTAAACCAGGCTATAGATGAATTATCATTATTAATGAAAACACAAAAGTCCGGTGGTTTGAACAGGCTGACGGATATTTAAGGCAAAAGTAGTGTTCACGCGGTATGCTTAGCAGATTTTTTGAAATGAATGGGAGAGAACCGCAAGGCTACCATATAGATTTTCTGATTTGCTCATTATACAATTCAGGCAGCCTTTCCCGTGGCTATATTTTAATTTATGATGAGCGCAGGATGATAACCCTGTTGCAGCATCTTATTGTCAGTTGTGTGTGTTCTGTGCTGTGGAGAAAATGTTATTCATTGCCTTCAGAACCAGTGACGCATTGATCTCCGGATCTGTTGTTGTGGATTCAATACGGTAAATCAAGTCGGCATTTCGCTGTTCCGTAGCACGTGCATAGGTTTTGTCGTAATAATGCAACAGGATGGAAAAAGCGCTGTTGTAATCTCCGTTTTCAAGCAGCTCAATGGTATTCGTGGTTTGCAGTCCACCCAACCGTTTACGTATGCGCAAGGTGGAAGCCGCCAAATCACCTGCGTTGTAGCTGCCATAAGTTTTTAGCAGGTGTTGCAGTCTTTCCTCAAATGGAATTTCAAGGTATAATACCGGTGCATTTCTCATCTGTGCCCATAAAGCGTTGGGAATGTTCACCGGTCCGATACGCTGGCTTTCATCTTCCAGCAGCAGTGGAAGCGCTGCATTCGTCTGCCGGAATTTCATGAACAGGTCATTTTCAAACTGTTCCTGTGATGGGGGAGGCGGTTCACCCAAAGCGCCAAAAGCAGAACCTTTATGACAGGCCAGTTGCTCAAGGTCAATCACCTGCGATGAATCTCTGATCAGTTCCTGAATGATGGCAGTTTTTGCAGAGCCGGTTTTACCTCCCAGAATCACCAGCTTTCTTGATTCGCTGAATGACTCCAGCACCTTCGACCGGTATGCTTTATAGCCTTTGTTGAGGGTACTTACCTTATATCCGAAAAGGTCAAGCATCCAGGCTACCACACCACTGCGCATGCCACCACGCCAGCAATGCACAAACAGCTGTTTATCGTTTGTGATTTTTGCAAGATCGCTGATGATACGCTGCATGTTTATGCCATACCATTCAAGCGCTTTCATCATCGCTGCTTCACGGCCTTGCTGCTTGTAGAGAGTACCAACTATGGCACGTTCATCATCAGAAAACAAAGGAAGACTGATGGCGCCTGGAATATGAGCATGCAGAAACTCAGCAGGCGACCGTACATCAATGACCGGATGGCCTGCCGACTGCTGCAAAAAATCTTCAATATTGAGTTTTTGAATCACGGAAGAAGAACGAAAATAGGAAGAATACGGCTTTGGCAGGAACCTAAGATTGATCCGAAAGCTTTTTCAGGTAAAACGCAGGTCATTAAAACTCATGCAGTCCATACAGGATTGTAACAAGCTAAGCAAGCTGATCATCATTCCATCTCACGATAGTAGTAACGTTTGCCTTTCCTGACCAGCTCCGGCTTGTTGCGTGTAGAGATCAGCTTTTCCGGAGTGATGCCTCCTAAATATATATGCAGTTTGGTGGTAATCTCTTCCATGATGCTGACTTGGTTTTCACGAAATGCCATGCTGGCAATCAGGGCGCAGGCCCTGGCATCTGATTCGGCATGATGGTGATCTAACTCAATGCCCAGAATCTTGGTGAGAGATTTCAAACCGTATCGTTGATGTTCTTTCCACACTTTTTTCGCTACCTTAATGCTGCAGGTAAAGGGCATTTCGCTGAAAGAAATTTCATAATGCATCAGCAGGCTTCGCAGCACATGCATATCAAAACCTGCATTATGGGCAATCAATAACTGGTTGGTGAAATAGGGCAGCAATCGTGGCCATAGCTCCTTGAAATCAGGCTGATCGGTTACCTGTTCGGCCCCAATGCCATGCAGCATGGTATTAAACGGATTAAAGCGAAGATCAGGTGGCCGGATGAGGAAAGAGGCCGTATCAGTCACCTTGTAATTGCGCACCACGGCAATGCCCAATTCACAGGCGCTGGTGGAAAGTTCATTAGCGGTTTCAAAATCAATCGCAACAAAATCCATAAGGTCGGCTATAAGCGTTGTGCAAAGTAATTAATTGAAGTTCGATTTGAAAAAATTGCCGGACCCGCTATTGACTTTCAGGTGTTTGTAACTTAATTGTCAGAATTTGCGGCAATAGAAATCGCCGGATGAAACACCGGTCTTTTTCAATACATTTGTCGAAAATTTAAGCGTTGAAAAAACGGGTACCCGCCATCTTGCTTTTTATTATTTTGTGTAACTATATGGGGTACTGCCTTGTTTTTCGCAGTGTGGAAATCAGTGTTAAAGGTCATGCGCTTGATTTAATAACTCATGCATCTTGCATCTTTCATCAAACAGCTTAAGCGGCAGATGCTTTCCAATGTTTCATCCCACATTAATGATTAAACCTTAAACCCATCTGAATGAAAAAAAATGTAGCAGCATTACTTGCCATCTTCACCGTCATAACCCTTTTCCACGAGGCAGCATTTTCGCAGGATTTTAATCACTGCGGTGCCACAGAAATGCAACAGTTCCTCTGGCAACAATACCCGGAGTTGTGGCAGCAACAACAGGAATACAATCAAAAAATCCATGACCAGGTGGCAGCATCAGGCAACACCAGAGATGAAAATGAAATTTATATCATCCCGGTTGTTTTCCATGTGGTGCACAACTATGGCAGTGAATTTATTTCCGATGAACAGGTTGAAGACCAAGTACGGGTGTTGAATGAAGATTACCGCAAACTAAATGCAGATACGGCTGCTATAGTAAATGCATTTTTAGGTATTGCCGGTGATGCGCATATCGAGTTCAGGCTGGCAAAGAAGACACCGGGCGGCGGTTGTACTACCGGCATTGACCGTATTCAATCACATGAAACCTACCAGGGCAACGATGGATCTAAACTTTCACAGTGGCCGAGAAATATGTATTTGAATGTGTGGACGGTGAACAAGATGCAGAACGGCGTGGCAGGTTATGCGTATTATCCTTCATCGGTTGCCGGATTCCTGGCACCTTACGATGGCATCATGATACTGAGCGATTACATCGGATCCATAGGTACGAGCAGTGTCCTCACCTCACGGGCGCTGACACATGAGATCGGACATTACCTGAACCTTCCGCATACCTGGGGCAGTACTAACTCGCCCGGCGTTGAATGCGGTGATGACGGCGTGCAGGATACGCCTGAAACAAAAGGATGGACCAGTTGTAACCTGAATGGGGCAGTATGCAATGCCGGTGTGATTGAAAATATACAGAATTACATGGAGTATTCCTATTGCTCAAAGATGTTTACAGAAGGGCAGATTGCCATTATGAGAGGCGTACTAAACAATCCTGTTTCCGGCCGTAATAACCTCTGGACAGAGAGTAACCTCATTGCTACCGGCACCAATGATGGTTATGTTGCGGAATGTGCTCCTCGGGCTGACTTCAATCCCAATTTTTATAATATCTGCCAGGGTGCGGATATTACATTTAAAAATTTTTCATGGAGTGGAACAGCTACATCATGGTCGTGGGAATTTCCCGGCGGCACACCTTCATCCTCTACGGAAGAAAATCCGGTGGTGGTATTTAATGAACCGGGAAAACACACGATCACCCTTACCGCAGCCAATGATGCCGGTTCCAGCAGCATCTCTAAAGACATTTATGTAAGTGCGCCGGCTGCCACTTACGGACACTACTATTATGAGGATTTTGAAAATATTGATAAAGTTAATAACGACTGGATATTCAGAAATGTGGACAATAACGGATCAGAGTGGGCGCTTGCAACAAATGCGGCTTATGACGGTTCGAACAGTATCCGCGTTGATAATTTCAATGGGGATCAGGGCGATGTGGATTACATCATCAGTCCTTCCATGGATCTTTCCGGAATGGGTGAGATTATCCTTTCGTTCCGGTATGCCGGCGCTTCAAAAAGCGCTAATGTCAACAACATTAATGATGTGCTGAAAATTTACACTTCTTCCAATTGCGGGGAGACATGGATGCTGAGAAGCATACGGGATGGGCTTGACCTGGTTAATAATGGTGCATGGGGCACTTACTTTACGCCTTCTGCAACCTCGGCTACCTGGGGAACTGCAACGGTTGCTTTGCCTACTATTGTAGCACAACCCAATATCCGTTTCAAATTTGAGTTTACGGGTGGAAGCTATGGTAACAATTTTTATATAGACGACATTATGGTATCGGAATATGGTGTAGGTATCCAATCACCTGCCGGCAGCAGCAGCGCATCGCTTGCCATTTTCCCGAATCCTAACAATGGCGCTTTTACGCTAGCGTATAGCCTTACTGAAGCCTCTGATGTACGTGTTTCCGTCATAGATGTAACCGGAAGGGAGATCATGCAGGTTTCGAATGAAAAACAATCTGCCGGAAGTCATCAGCAATCGGTACAGGCTGAAACCGCTCAAGCGCTTTCAAAAGGCATTTACTTTGTGAAGCTGGGAGTGAACGGCGAAACAAGTGTGAAGAAACTGGTGATTGAATAATACTGATTAACGGGTTTTAATGAAACGCTCCGGAAGGTTTACGGGGCGTTTCTCTTTTTTAGGTGCCTATTCGTTTATGTTGATGGCAACCATTCGAAAAGATCCAGGTAAATAGATATCGTGTAGCAGCGAAAATAACGATACAGAAAATCAAAGAATCGGTGTTTTTATAGGCTGCAATAATAGCCGTGGGACACCATTTCATGCAATACTGATTACTTTCTTTCTTTCTTTCTCAATGATTGTGTAAATCCGGTAATGGCCGTAATAACATTGCTGGTCATAGCTGCTCTACCGGCGGTTGTTCAGTCAGCACGTAATGATTTGAATCAATTTAGTGCTATTGAAAAGTGCAGTCGAACCGGCAGGCTGCATGAGGCCGCCATATTATTTTAGCAACTCCTTGGTACCTGGCAGAGATGATAAAATAAGTACTTTTACAATCACAAATTAAGTAAACATGAAACACCGCTTATTATTCGGTTTTGTCGTAGTGTTGGTTATCAACCTGAATACCAGTACGGCATTTTGCCAGAAGGAAAATCAGGAAATACCTGATTCAGCTTATTTGGGCCTGCCCGGCGACAACCTGGATTTGTATGCCGTGCTGGATCTTTTTCAAAAATCAAAGACCATTGAAGAATTTGAGAAATCACTCAATCTTGAATCAACCGGAGTGAATAACCTGGATTTAAACCTTGATGGTAAAGTCGATTTCATAAAAGTGCTGACAAAGAATGAAGGCGACGATTTCACTTTTATTCTCCAGGTAGATGTATCAAAAACCGAAAAACAAGATGTGGCCGTTATACTCGTATCGAAGGATAAGAATAAGAAAGTGACGATGCAGATTGTAGGGGATAAGGATCTGTATGGCGAAGATTACATTGTTGAACTCACGGAATCAAAAAAAGCTTCGGTTACGGCGAATCCCGGTTATACTGGCAATGATACGGTTGTGGTGAGTGCCCCGGCTTCCAGTACCACCGTTATAGTAGAGCAGGCACCTATAGTACAGTATGTTTATTCACCTGCATATGTGCCGTATGCTCCACCTTATTACTATGGATATTATCCACCCTATTTTGCTGCATTCTCCGTAATGGCATTTAGCATTTACGCTCATAATCACTATTACTACCATGGCTACGGCGGGTACGGCTATCATGGTAATACCACGGTGATTCACAATACCAATAATTTTAACAATTATAATGGCTCCAGGAACACTTCCAACACGGTAAACCATAATAAGGCGAATGGCAGTTATAACAGGAATAATGCATCACCCGGCACGCGCCCGTCGAATGGATCCTCGGTCAGTAACCGGCCGGGTACTTCCACCGGCAGCGGAGCATCGGTGAATAACCGTCCGGGAACATCCACCGGTGGCGGATCATCCGTAAGCAGCCGTCCCGGAACATCTTCCGGCTCTGCCGCAACAAAAGGATCATCATCAGGCAATCGGCCGGCATCATCCGCCGGTGCTGCAAAAGCCGGCAGTTCGTCAACGGGTACTCGTCCGGGAACTTCCGCCGGCAGCAGCTTGTCAAAAGGCTCAACTTCAGGCAATCGCCCCGCGGGCAATTATTCCGCTAACACAAGGCCAAGTTCAAACGGAGCTTCACGATTTAATACGGGGGGAAGCCGGCCATCCGGTGGTGGTGCTTCCATGGGAGGAGCACGGCCATCAGGCGGCGGTTCCATGGGTGGAGGTCGCTCCATGGGCGGCGGCGGCAGAGGAGCTGGCGGAGGAAGAAGATAGATCTTATTCTACCGGCCAACCACAAATGGGCAGACGGCGTTTATTCAATGGGCATATCGGATGCACTCATATCTCTTACAGTTACATATTTGCCATCTCTTTTTTCAAAGAGCACCATGTAGTTGCCCGTATTGATCGTCACCTTGGCGGAATCCACCAATTTATAATATCCGATTTCAACAACCATGTTTCCGTCGCTGGATGGAAAAACCTCGTTGGTAATAAATGAAATTTCATTGCCGCTGGATGATGAATCCATACCGGCTTTTAAATATTCAATGATTGCTGCTTTACCTACGAGTGGCGGCTTATTTTGTGAAAACGAGATGGCATCATCCGCGTAGTATCCTATGTTTTTCAGTATTCCGGCATTGTAGGTTGCGGCAAATTCATTCTCCTTATCCTGGATCTCTTTTTTAATCTGTTCCTTGTCTGCTACCGGCACAGGTTTAGGTTGATTGCATGCAAAAAATGATACCATCATGATGGCAAAAAATCCAGTGGCTACATTCAGATTTCTCATAAAAGTCGGTTTCAGGAATGGCGATGAAAGCGTTTTATCGGTCGGGTTTTTACCGGCCTTTCCGGTGCAAATTAGCAGATATTTTCGGCTGTTGCATCACGATGCACCGTATAAAATAATGATGCGCAGGTTAACATGCTACGGATGCATGTCTGAAGAAAATAAATTTTCATATAAGCCTCAGATCAAATGGCACTGATCATGGCCATAAATTCATCTTCTCCGAGAATGGAAACGGTCCCCAGTTTTTTAGCCTTCTCCAGTTTCGATCCGGCATCATCACCAACAACCAGATAATTTAATTTCGCACTTACTGACCCGAGGATGGTGCCGCTTTTTTCTTCCACCATTTTTTCTGCATCTGCACGTTTCATTTTTAAGGTGCCTGTAAAAAGGAATGTTTTTCCCGCCAGTGCGCCCTTCGTACTTTGCTTTCTTTTCTCATGTACCAGGTTGACACCGGCGCTGCGCAATGATTCAATCATCCGAAGATTCATCTCCGTATGGAAAAAATCATAAAGGCTGCTGGCCACTTTGGGCCCGATGTCTTCGATACTCATCAGTTGCTCAACGGTCCAGTCTTTGAGATCGGTAATGTCATGTATCTGTTCCGCCAGCTTTTTTGCCGTGGTTTCACCAATGAAACGAATGCCGATACCGAAAATAATCCTGTGCAATGGTTGTTTCTTTGAGGCCTCAATACCGGTTTTGAGATTGTTGACGGATTTATCTTTCCATCCTTCCAAAGCCCGGATGCTTTCATAGTCGAGATGATAGATATCAGGTATTGTTTTCAGCAGACCTCTGTCCACAAAATCCTGAATGGTGGCTGCTCCTAATCCTTTAATATCCATTGCATCTTTTGAGACAAAATGGATGAGCCGTTCTGCTACCTGCGCAGGACAATTGATATTGATACACCGCCAGTTCACTTCGTCTTCCGGCTTAAAAAGTAATTCATTACAGGAAGGGCAATGAGCAGGAAAAATGATTTTCTCTTCATCACCGGTTCTGCCTTCTTTAACCGCCATCACGATATAAGGAATCACTTCACCGGCACGCTCGATCAGCACGCGGTCACCTAAGCGGATATCTTTTTCATTAATAAAATCTTCATTGAACATGGAAATGCTGGAAATGGTTACGCCTGCCAGTTCAACAGGCTCGAGTTTAGCCACTGGCGTAACCGCACCCGTGCGTCCAACCTGAAATTCTACCTTTTTCAGCACTGTTGTCGCCTGCTTTGCAGCAAACTTATAAGCAATAGCCCAACGGGGATGATGAGCAGTGTAACCACATTTTTGCTGAAGAATGAGCTCATTCACTTTAATTACCAGGCCGTCAATTTCATAGGCAAGTGATTCTCTTTTCTTTTCAAAGGATATGCAGGTTTCAATCACAGCGTCAATGCCGCTGACTTTTTTCAGTTCACTTTGCGGAGTCTTGAAGCCCAGTGCATATAACATCTCAATATTTCCGGCATGATTGGAAAGTGTTGTCCCCAGTAAATTTTTTTCAGTTGCATCTTCTGCGAAGCTGATGTGGTATAAAAAAGCTTCCAGTTTCCTTTCGGCCACATCTTTCGGATCCTGTTGTCGTAAACCACCGGAGGCGGCATTACGGGCATTTGCCAGCGGAGGTATGTTTTCTTCCAGCCGTTTACTGTTCAGCTGTTTGAAGGATTCTTTGTTGATCAGTGCTTCTCCCCTGATTTCAATTTTATGAATGCCATATGTTGAAAATGCCGCTGAAAGCGGGATAGAACGCAATGTCTTTATGTTGTTCGTGATCTCTTCGCCAACGGATCCATCGCCCCTTGTAGCGCCGCGCTGTAAACGGTCGTTTTCATACACAATCGAGATCCCGGCACCATCGAATTTTGGTTCGATGCAATAGGTGATCTCCTTTTCAGCGGTCAGGTCGCGCACTCTTTTGTCCCAGTCGCGCAGATCTTCCGCATCATAGGAGTTATCCAGTGACAGCATCGGAACAAGATGCTGCACTTCCGGAAATTCTTTGGTGAGATCGTAGGACACCCGTTGCGTAGGTGAATCATGCGTGATTATGGCAGGAAATTTTTCTTCCAGTTTTTTTAAGGAGGTGTAAAGCTGATCATATTCAGCGTCGGCGATCACAGGCTCTGATAAAACATAATAACGCCATTCATGATAACGAATCACTTCCCGAAGGTCATTGATCAGTATGTGATCAGGCTGTGCCGGCAACTCATTACCAGTTGTCGCTTTCAGCAATTGGGTAGTGCGTGCAATCAGTTTTTTTTGTTCTTCAGCGGAATACATCCCGTGGTTTCTAATGTGAATGAATAGTGGTTGATTTTAAAAGAGCAGGCAGCAGGTACTTGTATTAACCTTGTATTCAGGACTCAACATTGCCAATAATGTACAGTTGATCCAATGTCGGGTTGATGCTTCCGCCAAGCGGTTCAAGTGTAACCGCAAAGGCAGCGGCTGTATTGGCATTAATCATTTGTATGATTTCACCGGTCTTCACATCAAACACACCGGCGCTCACCGGGCCGGTCTGTGGGTCAATAAACCACAACTGATACTGCCGGTTCGCTGCAGCTGGCGGCAAGGTTTTAATATCCAGATATACCGCTTTCGATGCCGTGTTCCAATAAACAAAAGCCATGCTTGCGGGTGATTTTTCTGTTCCCTTCATGGTAACCCGCACCGTGTTCACATCGGTGAGCATCTGTACATTTTCAGCGGTTTTATCTGCAATATGCTGCAGTGCATCAACCTGTTTCAATATACCGGCCTGCTGCACTTCAAGTAGTGCCACTTGCTCACTGGCATGGCTGAACTGATGGTAGAAGTAATAGGTAGTACCGCTCATAACTGCCAGCAGCGCGAGGCAGGCTGCCATCAGCAATTTTGCTGTAACCGGCAACGATGGACTGATCTTCCTGACGATTGTTTCCGGAACAGGTGTCTGTTGATCAGCGGGTGACGTAGTAGCGGAAGCTTCATGGGCCGTTTCACTTTTTTTGAGGATGGCCTGCATGATTCTCTCCTTGGCTTCTGGCCTTGGGCTTATAGCATACCGGAAGGCAAAATGTTCAAGTGCCGTCTGCAATGAAAGCAATTCCTTTTTCACTTCCACATGCTGGCAGGCTTTCATCTCCACATCTCTCATCTCTTCCACTGATAAAAGCCCTGTCACATACAAGTCAAGCACTCCGGATGATATGTAATCTTGCGTATTCACTTTTTAAACAATGGACCTCAGTTGAATTAGTGCCATTCTGATCTTGGTCTTGACAGTCCCTAACGGGATGCCTAATTGATTTGCAACCTCTGCCTGTGTATAACCATTAAAATACACGAGGTCAAGAATCTCCCGTTGTTCCGGCTTGAGTTTGTCAAGCATACTCTTTAATCCAATCTGGTCCGGATTAAACAACGTGCTTTTATTGGTGTCGATAAAACCTACGATTTTATCAACTTCAAGGTTTTTTTGCTGATTCCTGAAGCTCTTGGAACGAGTATGATCAATGGCAAGATTGCGGGCTATGTTTACAATCCAGGTAAACAGCTTTCCTTTCGTCTTATCATATTGTGAGAAGTTATTCCAGATTTTCAGAAAAGTTTCCTGTAAGACATCTTCAGCGGATGCCTCATCCTGAACGATACGATAGATGACACCATTCAATGCCGGTGCATAATTATCATAGAGATAGGAAAAGGCGAGTTGGTCCTTTTTGAAAAGGCGGGAGACCAGCACATCTTCCGTAATTGATATGGGATTGGTAGCTTCCAAATGATACTGCGGCTGCAGGCAAATATGGATTTTATTTGGCTGTATTGCAACAACGGTGACGTAATTACACCTGCTATTTTTTGAATTCCTGCAAAAAATAGAGTTGATCAGGCCTATCCTTTACCACAGCGAAAGCGGATGAGGAGCGATAACGCAAAAGAACTATGCAATTCCTACCTTGCATCCGTTATTGCATCATATACCAGCCCATAAAACATGACGGACTTCAGGAGTGCAAAAAAAATTACCACGCATACTTTGCGTGAGATGAAGGAAGAAGGTGTCAAAATTTCAATGCTCACCGCATATGATTATTCTATTGCCAAAATTGTGGATGCTGCGGGCATTGATGTGATATTGGTAGGCGACTCTGCTTCTAACGTGATGGCCGGTCATGAAACCACGCTGCCCATCACACTGGATCAGATGATTTATCATGCCTCTTCTGTTGTGCGTGGCATCAGCCGTGCACTGGTAGTGGTTGACCTGCCATTTGGTTCTTACCAGGGAAACTCGAAAGAGGCGCTTAATTCAGCTATCCGCATCATGAAGGAATCAGGTGCTCATGCTGTAAAACTGGAAGGAGGGCGAGAAGTGAGAGATTCCGTAGAACGCATTGTTTCTGCAGGTGTACCTGTTATGGGGCATTTAGGCCTCACGCCGCAGTCTATTTACAAATTTGGTACTTATGTGGTACGCGCTCAGGAAGAAGCTGAAGCACAGCGTTTACGGGAAGATGCCATGTTGCTCGAGCAGGTGGGTTGCTTTTCCATTGTGCTGGAGAAGATACCAGCGGCATTGGCTGCTGATGTTGCCGCGGCCGTTAAAATTCCGATCATTGGTATCGGTGCCGGAAGTAAAGTGGACGGGCAGGTGCTGGTCATTCATGACATGTTAGGTATCAATAAAGAATTCAAACCTCGCTTCTTACGGAGGTACCTTAATCTGTATGACGAAGTAAAAGGGGCGGTGTCCAGATACATTGATGATGTGAAGCTGGAGGATTTCCCCAATGAAAATGAACAGTATTAATAGGTGAAGGAACGGATTTCGCACTGCACCTGCCATTGCATTTAACGGTATGAAAGGAATACGTTTTTTTAACTGGATAGCTTTAATGTGTTTCCTCCTGGTTTCTAAAGAAAATATTGCCCAGGAAGCAGCTCCGTTTGGAAGCAAACGGTCACTGATGTCTTTATTTGAAAATGGGGTATCACCTAAAACGGAAGGCATACTAGCTGAGAATACGCGCAGCGATTCAATTGATATACTCGACTATCATATAGATCTTGCAATCGTTGATTTTACTACCAAGGTTATTGCCGGAAACTGCGCAGTTACTTTCCGTTCGAAAATATCGGATTGTTCCTATATCGACCTCGACCTGCTTGGCTTTTCTGTCGATTCAGTCACACAAAACAATCAGCAGATCATCTTCACATACAGTAATAACCTTTTACTGCGCGTGTATCTGCTCAGTACCCTGGATGCCGGCGATTCCGCTGTGGTAGTAGTCTATTACCATGGTGTTCCCACTGCCGATGTTTCCGGCTGGGGAGGGTTTTATTTCACACAAGACTACGCGTACAACCTGGGAGTGGGATTTGATGCTGATCCGCATCCATTTGGGCGGGCCTGGTTTCCCTGTTTCGATAATTTCGTTGAGCGCAGCACCTTTCACTTTTCGATAACTACAGCCGATACAAAGATGGCCTTATGTAACGGCGCACTTTCTTCATCAATACAAAACGGCAACGGCACAACAACATGGAACTGGGAGATGATGCAAACCATTCCAAGCTACCTTGCCTGTGTAGCGGTAGGAAACTATGCACCTGCTTATGATTCTTATTACGGTCTTGCGGATACAATTCCGGTTATGTTCGGTGCCATTGCCACCGATACTACCAAAATGAAAAATTCATTTGTGCATATCAAGGATGCATTATCGGTATTTGAAAATGCATTCGGACCTTACCGGTGGAATAAGGTCGGGTATTCACTCGTGCCTTTTTCCAATGGTGCAATGGAGCATGCAACAAATATCGCATACCCCATTTTTATGGCCAATGGTACTTTGGACTGGGAGAGTTTTTACGTGCATGAATTGTCACATCATTGGTTCGGCGACCTGGTAACCTGCCGGACACAGGAAGACATGTGGCTCAATGAAGGATGGGCTGTATACTGTGAAAGGTTGTTTCTTGAAGAAGTATATGGCCGGCCGGCGTATGACCTCTCCATCGCTGATAACCATGCAAAGGTTGTTCATTATGCACATACACCGCTTGGTGATGGTCAATACCTGCCTGTCTCCGGTGTTCAACACGATTTTACATATAGTACAACAGTATATGATAAAGGCGCGGACATGGTGCATACACTTCGCGGATATCTCGGAGATTCAGTTTTCTTTGATTGCATCACCAATTACCTTACTGAATTTGCCTTTCGCGATGCGGCGAGTGAAGATCTTCGTGATTTTCTTTCAAGTTGTTCGGGAATCGATCTCACTGACTTTTTTGATGACTGGATTTTCAATCCGGGGTTTCCGCAGTTTTCAATAGATTCTCTGCAGGTTTCACCGCTGCAGAATCAGTATGCAGTGAATGTTTTTATCAAGCAGCGACTGGATCATGCGCCACACTATTATAAAAATGTTCCGCTCAAGGTAACTTTCAAAGATAAATATTGGAATATGCAGGTGGAAGACATGCTGATGAATGGTCAGTGTGGTATCTTTTCTGTCGTCTTGCCCTTTTATCCGGAATATGCAGGACTCGATCTGTCGGAAAAAATTTCTGATGCCATTACTGCCGGAATGAATACCATTAAACAAACCGGAACGTATACTTTCACTAATGCTGGTGTCACACTCAATGTATCCGACTTGCAGGATTCTGCTTTCATCAGAGTGGAGCATAATTATGTGCCGCCCGATCCTTTTAAAGTGCCGGTGGAAGGACTGCATATATCACACTACCATTACTGGAAGATCGATGGTATCCTGCCAGCAGGATTTGATGCAAGTGCGATATTGCAATACAATGGTACCTCCACTACCGGCGGCTTTCTCGACAATTCACTGATTACAAACAGCGAAGACAGCCTGGTCATGCTTTTCAGACCTTCGGCTCGGTATGATTGGGAAATACTGACAGATGTTGTACAGAATTTTTCTGGTTCTCATTCCGATAAACGCGGATTCTTCACCCTGAATCATATCGAAAAAGGTGAATATGCATGGGGTATTTTTGATTATGATAAGCTGGATACTGCAGTTGCGTCAACGCCAGAACCCTGTTTGATAATATCGGCGCCTGATACCTTGTCGCTTATTAATAATGAACAACTACTGGTTTACCCGGTTCCGACAACGGGCAAACTTACTATCTCCACACAGTCAGCAGATGCAAACGATTTTCTTGAAATTTATAATCTTTACGGGCATACTGTTTATCGTGAACAGCTATTATCAAATAAAATCAGTCGTGTGATAGATGTGAGCGGATGGCCAGCCGGGCCCTATATTGTTTGCCGGACAGACACAAAACAACACCGGCTCGCAACGGTAAAAATTATTATAAATTAAAATGGAGGAAAACGAATGAATAAGATTGCAGTCATCGGAGCAGGCACTATGGGCAATGGCATTTGCCATGTGTTTGCCATGAAAGGATTCCGGGTATGCATCGTTGATATTTCTCAACCGGCACTGGATAAGGCGATGGATACCATTGCAAAGAACCTCGACAGGATGGTAGCGAAACAGACGATTGATTTGCAGGTTAAAGACAATACACTCGCTAATATCACAACGGATACTGCTATTGTCAGCGGCATTGCAGATGCCGATCTGGTTGTGGAAGCTGCCACAGAAAGTATGGAACTGAAGCTGAGGATTTTCGGTGAACTGGATAAGCATGCAAAACCTGCCGCTATTCTGGCTTCCAACACATCTTCTATTTCTATAACAAAAATTGCTGCTGCCACCGGCCGGCCTGATAAAGTGATAGGCATGCACTTTATGAACCCGGTTCCGGTCATGAAACTTGTGGAAGTAATCAGGGGCTACTCCACTTCTGATGAAACAACGAATGTTATCATGCAACTGTCGTCAACTCTGGGAAAAGTACCGGTGGAGGTGAATGACTATCCCGGTTTTGTGGCAAACAGAATTCTGATGCCGATGATTAATGAAGCAATTTATTCACTTTTTGAAGGTGTGGCAGGTGTGCAGGAAATTGACACTGTTATGAAACTTGGAATGGCTCATCCGATGGGCCCTCTTCAATTGGCTGACTTCATCGGCCTCGATGTCTGTCTATCTATTTTGCGGGTGCTGCATGACGGATTCGGTAACGCGAAATACGCCCCTTGTCCTTTGCTTGTCAATATGGTTGCCGCCGGTAACCTCGGCATGAAAAGCGGTCGTGGCTTCTATATGTACACAAAGGGCAGCAAGGATATTTCGGTGGCTGACAATTTCAGGAGATAGCACTAAGAACAACCAAGATGGATTGCCGATGAATTGCCGGTATTTTTGCTTCATCAGATAACTTCAGAAGCGGGAGTAGCTCAGTTGGTAGAGCATTAGCTTCCCAAGCTAAGGGTCGCGGGTTCGAGTCCCGTTTCCCGCTCATAAACGGATGTTAATTACTGTGACAATTGGATGGCTGGCCCTGTATTTATTTTTCCTGCTTTCTTTATACATTAGCCAAAATTTCCAACACCGATGAGAAGGATTTTACTGATCTTTTTAATGCTGAACCTGCTGGTAAAAATCAACCAGGCAGCCACTATCACCAACATTTCTGCGAGCTATAGAAACGGGCAGACTTTTATTGTCTGGAATGTGATTCCCAATTACACCGGTTTCTATTACATCTACCGCTTTGACCATCCGATCACGAATAGTAATATTGACAGCTGCTATTATGCAGGCAAGGTGCCTTATAACTTTTCGCTGAATTATTTTCTCGATATCGGCACGAAAGGCGGCACTGATGCCGCTCATCCGCACCGTTACCTGGTCATCAATCGAAATCCATTAGACTCTCTGGATGAAACGAAAGGTTTGTTTGTAGCCACCTGTAACAAGCAAAAAACGGTTTACTACGCAGTTACATCGGATTCCACAGGTGCCGGCGGAGTTAAGGTGGAAAATATGAAGATCGTACCGGGAGCCAATGCCCTTGTTACAGGCATTGCAGAAAAGGTGGAGGTGGTGAAGCCCATTCTGCAGATTAATGACATACCGTTGCCTGATAAGCCTGATATGTTATATGATGCCTTTGCCTTCTTTGGCAGTAATGTGAAAACACAGTTTACGCCGGCTACCGGAAACGAAGGATGCCTGGTCTATAATTTTGGTGTCATTCCCGATGATTATGTTACCACGGAAAAAAAGGCAGCCACTTTCTTTTTCTTTGGCGGTGGCGGTAATGCTTATGAGAATAGTAACAATAAAGCAATTGACGGAATGTATAAGGTTTCACTGGAGGATGTAATCCCGAATTTCAGCTGGGATCCTGTTTCCGGTGAGAATACAAAATGGATTGGCTACAATGAAAACTTCGATGTTTATAATGCCAATGAAAATACACCGCCGCCTACCACCGGCATTGATAAAACCTATACCATTGCCCGCGTTGTCTGGACGCTTGATTGGTTCCTGGAAGAATACAAGGATGTAATTGATCCGGCCAGGATTTCTGTGCATGGGTCTTCCAGCGGATGTACTGGTGCCCTGGAGATGGCCTACTTATATCCTGACCGTATTGCCGCATGTGATGTGGTAAATGCAAAACTGAATGCGGAATACCTGAACGATGATAATCCAACGTGTAAATGGAATATTGACGGATCAACCAGGCATCGTGCTGAAATATTTTTAGGTAAGCTGGCGACCAACCTGGAAACGGACTTCCCTAAGATAAATGGAACAGGTAATTACAAAATATGGGACTTTGCCAATTACAATACGCTCCTTAAGGATAACAAGTATAACTCGCTTCCTGTGATGTTCCTTACCTCAGGAAAAGAAGACAACGTAACATGCTGGGAAGAAAAAATACCTTTTTATAAATCGGTGAATCAATTCAAAGCGGGCGGATGGTATTTCTGGGATTTGCGCGCACACAAAGGCGGCAATCATGCTATCAGGGATGTGCCGCTCGATGAGTTGCTGCGTTACAGCACCAAGCTTTCTTATCCCGCATTTTCCAATTGCAGCCTGAATGATGATCCGGGAGGTGAGGTGAATCCTATACCGCCGTATTATAGTGGTGACACCATTGGTTCGGTAAATGGTGTACTGAACTGGGTGGATAGTACTATTGCTGAAACAACTGACAGCTGGCAGGCGTTGGTTTATTCTACGCAGTTTATGCTCACCGACAGCAGCTGGTACCCGTTTGATGGGTTGCCTAAGTATGTTAAAACAGACATTACGCCCAGGCGGCTGCAGCAATTCGTAAATATCAGTGATGGTGCCATCATCTGCATGGAAAACTGGCAGGGCAATAACCTGATTCAATCTAAATCATTTACCTACCACCCCAGTAATAACGGTAATGGTCTGATCACTTTTAAGAAGGTGAAGATCGCACAGCAGGCAGCTGGCGGAAGCCTTATTAAAATATTCAAATGCGGCCAGGAAAAATCAACCAGTGCACAGGTATTTCAGCATACCGCTACCGCAGATAATGTCTATCCCAATCCAACCGACGGCATCACTACATTGGAGCTCACGTTACTTGAAACTGCGGAAGTACAAATCAGTATTACCAATTTGCTGGGAGAACGGTTAACCGAAGTGAACCATGGCCTGATGCAGGAAGGCGACCATAACATTGCACTCGATCTGTCATCCTATCCCGCCGGCATTTATATCGTGACGGCAAAAACTGGAAAGCAGATCAATTCTTACAAAGTAATTAAAGAGTAAACTTCATTTTTTTATTGAGAATTGAGTCCGGCCCGCAGCCGGACTTTTTTTTATGTCAAACATGTTTGTGAAGAAGTTAGCTGCTGACAGAGGTATATAGATTGGCGCAGCCGGTTGTAAACGCATATTGATCATTCTGCATTTCTCATGCAGGCCGTTACCAACAGCAGTGTTTAGAGTAGTTGTTTTAAAAGTGCCGGCGTCAGGGAACCACTACCCTGATGCATTTTTCAATTATTTGCAGGTGTACATCGCCGTATCCAAGCACCTCACCATCGCATTCAACCGGAAGATATGGAGTGGATTTGATGGTCATGCTTTTCTTTCTGTGCCTGCTTACTTTCTTATGCTTCAAAAAATTTCCGCTGAAAAGTCCGGGAATATTGATGATCACTTCTGCTTTACTGATCTCCCTCACAATCGTAATATCAAACAGGCCATCATCATCGATGGCATCTGGCGCCATCTTCATGCCGCCGCCGCAATATTTGCCGATACCGGCATTCATATTGTAAATCATTCCCTTCACTTCACCGTCTTCCAGCTCAACAGAAACATCTGTAATGCGGTACCTGAAAAGTGCATCAAAAATGCCCAGCACAAATGCAAAAATTCCTTTTTTGATACCGGAAGAAACGCCTTCAATGCGCTCTGCCACCAATCCCTGAAAGCCAAAGCCCGCCATGTTAATAAAATATTTTGGGGCTACAGCACGGCTGATGAAACTGATTTTGCCTGCATCATGCAATGCGTTTTTGCCGGATGCTATCAGTGCAACGGCTTGTCTGGCTGATCCAGGAATTTTATGAGTTCGAATCCAGTCGTTGCCGGTGCCTATCGGGATAAGCCCTAAAGTAATATTTCGTGAATCCGTAATACTTTATTGCAGGATTCCGTTCACTGCCAGGTTAAGCGTGCCATCCCCACCAACAGCTATCAGTTTCCTGTATCCCTGATCAATGGCTGTTGTTACCTGTTGTACGGCATCTGCTGCGCTGGTTGAAAACTGGTGCTCGAAATTGATGCCGGCTTCATGTAAAAGCTCAGCAATAACCGGCCAGTGCTTTCCGGCTTTATGGCCGGCAGCGGCAGGGTTTATCAGTACGAACCACTTTTCAGTCACCTTCAAAGATGCATAAAAGACAGCTACTTTACTTACCGTCACAGGATACGTACAAGAGCCGGTAATGCAACCGGCTCTGTATACAACAGGCTACCGGAAAGTAAATCAGAACCTTATGCCGGAGAAGTTATGGCAGGTGAATCAGCAAAAATGATCGTACACCTGCTCGAGGTGTTTCGCAATGATGGATGCAGGCCGTCCTTCAATCTGATGCCGTTCTACCATATGAACAAGCTGATTGTCTTTAAATAAAGCAATCGCCGGCGATGAAGGAGGGTAGGGCAACAAAAATTCGCGGGCCGTTTTTGTCGCTTCCTGATCGACCCCTGCGAAAACGGTGTAGAGATGGTTGGGTTTCTTCTCTCCCTGCAACGATTCAATAATTCCCGGCCGGGCACTGCCGGCTGCGCAGCCGCAAACCGAATTAACCACCAATAACATGGTGCCTGCGTTATTTTTTATCGCTTCGGCCGTTTCCTCGGCCGTCTTTAATTCCTTAAAGCCTTCATTGGTCAGTTCTCTTGCCATGGGAATTACCATTTCTGCTGGATACATATGGTTGTGGATTTTGGTGCAAAAATAAATCGAATCGCGTTGAAAAGGTCTGAAGAAGGAAAAAAGTTCGTATCAGCCACATTTTTCTCCGTCATGCAGTTGTCAGAAGCCTGGTTTGGAAAGGCCTGCTGGCATTGATGGCCGTATTACTTTTCATTACAGATGAACATTTACAGCGCTCTTTTGTAATTTTGCCAGCCTTACTACTAAAAAAATTAATCCGCCAATGACTAAAAGCACTTTAGAATTAACACTTCCTTATAAAGTTAAGGACATCACATTAGCTGAATGGGGTAGAAAAGAAATAGCACTTGCCGAGGCGGAAATGCCGGGCCTTATGGCAATCCGTGAAGAATATGGAGCGCAAAAACCACTGAAAGGTGCAAGAATAGCAGGTTGCCTGCACATGACCATACAAACAGCCGTCTTGATTGAAACACTGACTGCACTGGGCGCTGAAGTACGGTGGTCGTCCTGCAACATCTTTTCAACACAGGATCATGCCGCCGCTGCCATTGCCGCCGCAGGCATTCCGGTATTTGCCTGGAAGGGAATGAATGAGGCTGATTTCAACTGGTGCATTGAACAGACACTCTTTTTTGGTAACACGGATCGTCCGTTGAACATGATTCTTGACGATGGCGGTGACCTCACCAACATGGTTTTTGATGTTTATCCGGAACTGATTGCGCACATTCGCGGCCTGTCTGAGGAGACTACTACCGGCGTTCATCGTTTATATGAAAGAATGGCCAAAGGCACATTGCCGATGCCTGCTATTAATGTCAATGATTCTGTAACCAAATCCAAGTTCGATAATAAGTATGGCTGCCGCGAATCGCTCGTCGATGCCATCAGGAGAGGAACGGACCTGATGCTGGCTGGTAAAGTGGCCGTCGTTGCAGGCTTCGGCGATGTAGGTAAAGGATCGGCAGAGTCACTGAGTGGCGCTAATGCCCGGGTTATTGTAACAGAGATTGACCCGATTTGTGCCCTGCAGGCAGCGATGGAAGGGTATGAAGTGAAGAAGATGATGGATGCCATCAGGGAAGCAGACATTGTTGTTACCGCATCAGGTTGTCATGGAGTGATAAGGGAAGAACATTTCAGGCTGATGAAAGACAAAACAGTTGTTTGCAATATCGGGCATTTTGATGTGGAGCTTGACATGGCATGGCTGAATGAAAATTACGGTCACACCAAGGTGGTTATCAAACCGCAGGTTGATAAATACACGATTGACGGAAAGGACATTATCATACTGGCTGAAGGCCGCCTGGTGAACCTTGGCGTGGCTATGGGTCACCCGTCTTTTGTAATGTCAACATCGTTTACTAATCAGGTATTGGCGCAACTGGAACTCTGGCTGCGGAGCGATCAATATGAACATAAAGTTTACACGCTGCCGAAACATCTGGATGAAAAAGTGGCCCGCCTGCATCTTGCTAAAATCGGTGTTGAAATTGATGAACTGACTGAAGAACAGGCCATCTATCTTGGCATTCCCAAAGAAGGTCCGTTCAAACCGGAATATTACCGCTACTAATATTTTGTTCATCAGCTGCTAAATGATCCGGGAGGAGTTTCTGTTGTGAAACTCCTCTTTTCTTTTCTGAACCTGAATCAGATAATCATGACTAGGTTAAGTGTCAACATTAACAAAATTGCTACCCTTCGAAATGCCCGAGGACACAATTTGCCGGATGTAATCAAAGTTGCTGCTGACTGTGAGCGTTTTGGCGCTGAAGGAATAACCGTACATCCAAGGCCCGATGAGCGGCATATCCGCTACAATGATGTAGTGCAGTTGAAGGAGGTGGTGACAACAGAGCTGAACATCGAGGGCTTCCCAGATAGCAGGTTTATGGAACTGGTGTCGCGTGTCAGGCCGGCACAGGCTACTCTTGTGCCCGACGCACCCAATGTGATTACGAGTAACCAGGGATGGGATACCATCAGGCACCAGTCCTTCCTGCAGGAACGGATTGCCGATTTACATGCTGCGGGTATCCGGGTATCTCTCTTTATTGATCCGATTGAGCAGTTTATTGAGATGGCTAAAACAATTGGTGCAGAGAGAGTTGAATTATATACCGGCCCTTATGCTGCCCTGTTTGCTGAGCATAAACAATCAGCGATAGAGAGCTATGTGCATGCGGCAAAGTATGCTGCCGAAATCGGGTTGGAATTGAATGCAGGCCACGACCTGAATTTGAAAAATCTGCGTTACTTCAAACAACAAATTCCCTGGTTAAAGGAAGTTTCTATAGGCCATGCTTTGATATGTGATGCCTTATACTTCGGGCTGGAGAACACTATTCAGATGTATTTACGCGAGCTGAAAGGTTAATAGCCTGCATGGCTCGCTGCACTTTTGTATCGTCAGCGGTTGTGATGCGGGGTGTCAAATGATTATAATGTTCTACTCCGAATGCTTTCCATAACAGGATAGGTGCCAATGAAAAAGCCCGTTGTGGTAACACAACGGGCTTTTGGAACAATTATGTTATCAGGCGTTTTCTGTAACGGCAGTTGTCGCAGTCGGCATCCTTTTTTCCCTGATGCGGGCTTTTTTGCCTTTCAGATCCCGGATGTAATAGATACGGGCCCTTCTTACTTTTCCATGTTTATTCACTTCTATGCTCTCGATACTCGGCGAAAACAATGGGAATACGCGTTCAACACCTATACCATTGGATATTTTGCGTACGGTAAAGGTTTGGGTAGCACCATTTCCTTTACGTTGAATCACTTCTCCGCGATAAGCCTGGATCCGTTCCTTGCTTCCTTCAATAATTTTATAGTTTACCGTCACATTATCGCCGGCTTTAAAATCGGGATATTCTTTCTTTTGCGTCACCTCCTGGTGAAAAAATTTGATCGCGTCCATGAACTGGTCATTTTTAAGAGAGGGCAAAGATATGTTTTTTACGGAATTATGGATGACAGGATGAAATATTCTTTGCCCCTGCATTAAAAATCAGCAAGAGCTGCCAAGCTGCGTCCTTCGGCGATGACTGCTCACGCATTTCATTTCCCTGGCGGTTTATTACAGGAAGCAAATGGTTGTATGATTTGCTTTTCTCATGGGTGGAAGCATTCATTGGGCAGACAAAAAATACTATATTTGCCGCCCTTCGCTTTTCACCAAAAAACAAGCTCATGATTGAAAAAGGAATGAAGAATCCATCGGCCGATTTATCGCTTTACGGGTTAAAGGATGTTGCTGAAGCACATTGGAACCTGACACAGGATGAGTTGATTGATCAGACTGTATCACTCGGATTAGGTGTCATAACAGATTCCGGGGCACTAACTGTGGATACCGGTCTTTTTACCGGAAGGGCGCCAAAGGATAAATTTTTTGTGAAGGATGCAATAACCAGGGATACTATTTATTGGGGCGATGTAAACATCCCGATTGATGAAGCTAAATTTGATGCGCTATATAAAAAGATGACCGCATATTTGGCGGGTAAGAACGTATATATTAAAGATGCCGGTGCCTGCGCAGATCCCAAATACCGTTTGAATGTGAGGCTGATTACCGAATTGCCCTGGGCTGCCCTGTTTGCCGGGAACATGTTTCTGCGACCAACACAAGAGGAAATCAAATCCATAGTACCCGACTGGGTGATTATTCACGCACCTTCCTTCAAGGCAGATCCGGCTACAGATGGTACCCGGCAGGAGAATTTTGCCATTCTGAATTTTGCGAAGAAGATGATTATCATCGGGGGAACTGCCTATACGGGTGAAATTAAGAAGGGCATTTTTACGGTTCTGAATTATGTACTGCCGCAGGAACGTGGCGTACTGGCTATGCATTGTTCTGCCAATATTGGTGAGAAAGGGGATACTGCAGTGTTCTTTGGCTTGTCAGGCACCGGCAAAACGACTTTAAGCGCCGATCCCAACAGGGGACTGATTGGTGATGATGAGCATGGCTGGAGTGATGAAGGGATCTTTAATTTCGAAGGTGGCTGCTACGCTAAATGTGTAAATCTCACAGAAGAGAAAGAGCCGGAAATATTTAAAGCAATTAAACGTGGCGCTTTACTGGAGAATGTCCGTTTCTTTCCCGGGACTAATACAGTCAATTATGACGACATATCCGTCACTGAAAATACCCGCGTTTCATACCCGATCGACTTCATCAGTAATGCCGTTAAACCATCTATTGGTGGTATCCCTAAGAACATTTTTTTCCTGACGTGCGATGCATACGGAATTCTTCCACCTATTTCAAAATTGAGCCCGGGACAAGCCATGTATTGGTTCTTGTCGGGTTATACGGCCAAGGTAGCCGGAACCGAAGCAGGAATTACAGAACCCAAGATTGCTTTTTCTACGTGTTTCGGAGCGCCTTTCCTTCCATTAAACCCAAATACTTATGCTGGTATGCTGGCTGATAAGATGAAGAAGTATGGTGCGAATGTATGGCTCGTTAATACCGGCTGGACCGGTGGCGCCTATGGTATTGGAAAACGAATGAAGCTCTCTTATACCAGGGCTATGATTACAGAGGCTTTGAAAGGAAACCTCGAGAAAGCTAAGTTTGATGTTCATCCTGTTTTTGGTGTCGCTTATCCGCTCAGTTGTGATCAGGTTCCCGATGAGATTCTTAACCCGAGAAATACGTGGGATGACAAACAGGCTTATGACGATCAGGCCAATGCCCTGGCTGTACAGTTCCTGAAAAACTTTGAAAAGTTCGCTGCCACAGCCCATCCTGAAACACTCGCTGCGGCTCCAAAGGCTTCAGTCAGCGCTTGAAAACACTAATATAACTTATTGATCACAGGGGCGAAAGCCCCTTTTTAATGCAATAACTGTTCTGGTATGGAATTATACTATGCTGCTGCGACAGAAAATAACCTGGTTCATCTTGACAATGAAGAGTCCCATCATTGTATAAAAGTTATGAGGCATCGCATCGGCGATTTGCTGACGGTTACAGATGGAAGAGGCAGCAAATTTTCCGCAACAATTCTCAATGATGACAGGCAGGCCTGCGTGTTACAGAAGGTTCAGATCCTGCAAAATGTGACGAAGGGAAATGTAGGACTTCATCTTGCCATAGCACCAACCAAGAACATTGACCGTTTTGAATGGTTGCTGGAAAAGGCAACCGAGATCGGGATAGATGAAATAACACCAATCATCACACATCGCGCTGAACGCACCCACATCAAGATGGAACGTCTTCAGAAGTTGTTGATTTCCGCGATGAAACAGTCGCTGCGGTGCTGGCTTCCGCAGTTGCATGAACCTGTTCTCTTTGACCATTTTATTAATATGGAAGGCAAGGATGCAACACAAAACGCCGCGGCACTGAAAACTATCTGTCATTGTCAGCGGCATGATTTGCCTCTCCTCAAACAGATTTGTATGCATAAGCAAGAAGTATTAATCCTTGTTGGGCCGGAAGGTGATTTTACAATGGAGGAGATTGCCCTGGCTGAAAGCAACGGCTGCATTGCATCGAGCCTCGGCGAGGCAAGGCTCAGGACTGAAACGGCAGGGCTCATTGCTTTGCACACCGTTCACCTGTTAAATGATTAGCTTGCTTTTTGTTTTACGAATGATCACTTTCAGAACTATTAATAACTGCTGATGAATTTTCCGAAAGTTTCCACTGCAAATGTTTTGGTCGCGCTGCTGACTGTTACACTGTGGTTAACCGGTTTCAGTTCTGCACCAACGCTTAAGCTGGCACTGATGAAGTATAAAGGCGGTGGTGATTGGTACAATGATGTGAACTCGCTGAAGAACCTGGCTAAATTCTGTAATGATAACCTGGCAACTAATTTCGACCTTGAACATGCAATCGTAGAACCGGGCAGCCCTGATATTTTCAACTATCCATTTGTCTACATGACCGGACACGGGAACTTTACACTGGATAATGAAGAAGCAGGCAATTTAAGATCCTACCTGGCCGGCGGAGGGTTTCTTTTAATAAATGATGACTATGGAATTGATCCTTATGTCAGATTAGCCATGAAAAAAGTATTCCCTGAACTCGAATTTGTCGAATTGCCTTTTTCGCACCCTATTTATCACCAGAAATTTGATTTTCCGAATGGCTTGCCAAAAATTCATGAGCATGATAATAAAGTCCCACGCGGATATGGGTTGATCTTCGACGGCAGGCTGGTTTGCTTTTATGATTTTGAATGTGACCTGGGCGATGGCTGGGATGATGTACATAATGATCCGCAGCCTGTGAGAGAGAAAGCTTTACAAATGGGCGCTAATATCATACAGTATGTCTTTTCCCTTAAAAGTGAAAAGAGATTGTGAATGCGTAAAGTAGTATCTGGTTATGATACATGTTTATGCTGTACCGACTTAGTATAAACGGGTCTTTTATAAGTACACAACAATCGCTTAATTATTTCATATCAATTCCCTGAACTTTGGGATGCGTTTTCTTTTCCATAAGGATGAGCGGTATTTCAGCGTTACTGAGTCGCTGCCACAAGGAATAATCAGTTAAAAGGAGAAGGGTTAAACTTTACTACTAAAATTCTTAATCAGTTGCCGGTTGATCTGCCTGATCAGTGATGGACCTTCATAAATAAGACCTGTATAGATTTGAATGATATCTGCGCCCGCATCAAGTTTGGCTATTGCCTCCTCAGCTGAATCAATACCACCAACACCTATGATACAAAACTGCTGCTGCGATTTTGCCTTGAGGTAACGAATTACTTCCGTTGATCGGCTGGCAAGTGGCCGGCCGCTTAATCCGCCACTGCCGCATTTTTCAACAATGGCGGGCGAACTCTTTAACCTTTCCCGTGAAGTAGTCGTGTTGGTTGCCACTATGCCGGCCAGCTGAGTCTTTGTAACAATTTCTACAATCTCATCCAGTTGCGTATTGGAAAGGTCAGGTGCGATTTTCAGGAATACCGGCTTTGGTTTTTCATGTTGGTGATTCAAAGATTGCAGATGAGTCAGCAATGCGAGTAACGGCTCTTTTTCCTGCAGCGACCGTAGCCCGGGTGTATTGGGAGAACTTACATTAATTACGAAGTAATCAACATAGTCAAACAGCTTTTCGAAACAGGTAGCGTAGTCCTGTATCGCTTTTTCGTTTGGAGTGGATTTGTTTTTTCCGATGTTACCACCAATAATGATATGCTTCCTGTCAATCACTTTTAGCCGTGCTGCCATCACATCAACACCCTCATTGTTAAATCCCATCCTGTTCACCAGCGCTTTATCTGCCGGCAGTCGGAATGATCTCGGCCGTTCGTTGCCTGGCTGCGGCAGTGGTGTAACTGTTCCCACCTCTATGGAACCAAATCCAAGGGCGCGCATGGCACGGATATGTTTGGCGTCTTTATCAAAGCCGGCCGCCAGGCCAACAGGATTCGGGAAATGCATGCCGGAAACATTTTTTTCAAGGCTTGGATGTTTCGTATGCCATATTGTTCGCATCAGCCATTCGCTCCCCGGAATTTTAAGCAGGAACTCCAGCCACCATATAACAAAATGGTGTGCTTTTTCCGGCGGCAGGAGAAATAAAATCGGTTTAAGAATTTGTTTGTACACGCGGCTTAACTTCGCGGCAAAAATAGAATTCACTTTTTGAATGCACCGGCCAAAATTGAAAGCAGTGAAATGGCGGGTATTATTTTCTTCCGGTTATAAATTCATTTGACCTATGAAACATAAAATACCATTAGCGGAACGCATGAGGCCTCAGTCCATGGAGGAGTTCATAGGCCAGGAGCACTTAACGGGCGATAACGGCGTGTTGAAAAAAATACTTTATGGCGGCCAGCTTCCGTCCATGATTTTCTGGGGTCCGCCCGGTGTAGGTAAAACTACGCTGGCAAACATTATTGCTGTCCGTTCCGGCTTGCCATTTTTTACGCTGAGTGCAATCAGTTCAGGAGTAAAAGAGGTACGGGAGGTGATTGATACAGCCAGGAAATCCGGTAAGGCCATTCTGTTTATTGATGAAATTCACCGGTTTAATAAATCGCAGCAGGATTCGTTATTGGGAGCCGTTGAAAAAGGAATCATCACGCTGATCGGCGCAACAACGGAAAATCCTTCTTTTGAAGTGATTGCTCCATTGCTGTCACGTTGCCAGGTTTATGTTTTACAGGAACTTAACAAAACGCACCTGCTGCAATTGCTGCATAATGCAATGTTGCATGACAGCGTTTTGCAAAGTAAAAAAATCACGATCCGTGAGCAGGAAGCATTACTGCTGTTGAGCGGCGGTGATGCACGGAAACTGCTGAATCTTTTTGAACTGGTGATAGATGCCATAGGAGAAGAGGAGATCATCATCACCAATTCACTGGTTACTTCCATAGCACAGCAAAAAATTGCATTGTATGATAAATCGGGCGAGCAGCATTACGACATCATTTCTGCCTTCATTAAATCTATTCGCGGCAGCGATCCCAATGCAGCACTGTACTGGTTAGCCCGGATGATAGCAGGAGGGGAAGATCCCAGGTTTATTGCCAGGAGAATGCTGATACTGGCATCAGAAGATATCGGGAATGCCAATCCGACCGCTTTTGTGATGGCGAATAATTGTTTCCAGGCAGTTGATGTTATTGGATATCCAGAGTGCCGTATCCTGCTGTCTCAAACAGTTATTTACCTCGCCACCTCGCCAAAAAGCAATGCCGCTTACGTGGCTATCGAAGATGCTCTGCGCCTGGTAAAAGAGCATGGCGATCTGCCGGTTCCTTTACATCTGCGCAATGCCCCTACCAGACTGATGAAGGAATTAAATTATGGGAAGGACTATCAATACGCTCATTCATTTGAGAATAATTTTGTTCTGCTGGAGTTTCTGCCGGAAAAGATCAGCGGATCCAGAGTATATGAACCCGGAAAAAATGCAAGGGAGCTGGAAATGCGTGAATTTCTGAAGCAACGCTGGAAAGAGAAATATGAATATTGACACGCAACTATCAGTGTGTTAGTTTTTGAAGCCTGCACTCATCGCGAGTGACAGCCTAGCATCCTGATCCGTACTACGGTGTCAATAATTACGTTAAGCGCGTATCTTTAGCCATTCAATGATTTAATGGGTATTGTAAAACGTCAAAGTGTACAGGCTTCGGTAATTTCTTATGCCGGAGTTTTGATCGGTTATGTGAACCTCATACTGCTGTTTCCCAAATTTCTCTCCCCGGAACAGTTTGGATTGACCAGGTTGATGATTGCAGTAGGTGTCATTTTTTCGCAGTTCGCTTTGCTTGGTTCTTCCGTCACAATCCTTCGCTTTTTTCCTTACCTGCAGGATAAAAAATCAAAACATCATGGTTTCCTGAGTTTCCTTCTGCTCATTTCCATGACAGGATTTACCATTTTCACCGTGTTGCTGATCCTCTTCAAAAACACCGTAGCCGGATATTTCATCAGTAAGTCTGCGCTCTTTGTTGAATATTATTTCTATGTCTTTCCGCTCTCTTTTTTCCTGATGGTGTATGAGTTGTTTTTTATGTATATGCGGTCACTCTACAAAAATGTGGTGGCGATCCTGATAAAGGAAGTAGTGCTGCGATTGCTGCAGACCGCTGCATTAACGTTGCTGATTTACAGGCTGGTGGATTTTGACGGGTTCTTTCTGCTATTTATCGGAAGCTACTTCATCCATCTGATCGCCATTCTTGTATATGCAGCTTATCTCCGGCAACTCTTTATTTTTTCCAGGATTGACTTTAAAGGACTCGTTTCTAAAAATGAATTAATCCGCTACTCAATGTTCATGTTTGTGGCGGCAATTTCATCTTATTACACAGCCAACATCGATCAGATCATGCTGGCTTCCATGGTAGGTTTGGACAGTAATGCTGTTTATTCCATTGCATTTTTTATCGGCACGATGATTCAGATTCCCGGAAGGGCGATGAACCAGGTTTCCATTCCAATCATCACCGATGGCTGGAAACGAAAAGACCTTCATAAATTGCAGGAGTTATATACACAGACTTCACTCAATCAGCTCATCATCGGCGGATTCATCTTCCTGGTTGTGTGGATCAATATTGATTTATTGCTCAATTTTCTACCGCCCGCATACCATGAAGCTAAATTCGTAATTGCCATAGTAGGATTAGGAAAACTCTTTGACCTTGCCACAGGCGTGAACGGCGAAATACTTGTATTGTCGAAACATTCCAAGGTGACAACAGCCACATTTCTGATCCTGATTGTCGTCTCAACCCTTGCTAATCTATTCCTGATTCCCATTTGGGGTATTGCCGGTTCTGCTGCAGCAACGGCACTTTCGCTGGTATTGTATAATACCATCAGAATGGCCTTTCTTTTTTATCAATACCGGCTGCAACCTTTTAACCTGAATACTTTGAAGGCCTGCCTTTTGCTGATAGCAGGATTCGGATTATTTTACCTGTTGCCCGAAACTGCCAATATCTGGTTTAACAGTTTTTACCAGACTGCCTGCCTTACGATTGTTCTGTGCGTTGCTGTAATTGTATTCCGGATTTCCCCTGAAATCGCAGTCTCCTATAAATGGGCGCTTGAAAAGCTGCATCTGTAATATCAGATATTAATATATTATAAACTATGTGTGGTCATTATCCTCGTAAATTGTTAATTACGGTGAAGCCATGTTTGTTAATATAAAGGGTAACCTATACCTTCGGGAATCCATTGATCATTATACTGAAAAAATGAAAATTCTTACCCGACTATTTCTTACCATAACTGTTGCATTTTTCTTGCACTCAAATGCTAATGCACAGTTGATTGTTGGAACGGTATCCACTCCTGAAGAATTGGCAGCAAGCCTTGTTGGAAGTGGCGTTTCAATCAGTAATGTAACGCTCAGCTGTCCTGACGGTGCCTGGGGTTCTTTTGATGGTACCAATTCTAACCTTGGCATGGATGCCGGAATTATACTTGCCTGCGGCGAAATTACCAATGCCGTTGGTCCGAATGTCTCATCCGGCATCACTACCGATTTCCAGGATCCCGGTGATGCTGATCTGGAAGCACTTGCCGGTCAGTCAACGCATGATGCCTGTATCCTGGAATTTGATGTGAAAGCCACGGGTGACACCTTAAGGTTTAAATATGTATTCGCATCCGATGAATACACAGAATATGTTGGATCGATCAATGATATTTTTGCATTTTTCATAAGTGGTCCCGGTATTTCCGGCACGCAGAACATTGCCTTGCTTCCGGGTACTTCAAATCCGGTTTCGATCTCAACAGTCAACTGCCTCAACGGATCTCCTTACTACATCTGTAATGACCCTGATAATTTTCAATGTCCTACTTCCTACAATTGCCCTGAGCTTGCCAGCGAGACAACCATTGAGTATGACGGACTAACTGTGATTCTGACTGCTATTGCTGTGGTGCAACCCTGTGAAACATATCACCTGAAACTTGCCATCGCCGATGCATCCGATGGCATACTTGATTCAGGTGTATTTATTGAAGCCGGTAGTCTTGTTGCAGCAGGAATTTCGGTGGAACCCCAATCGGCTTATATTGATCCGGTAACGAATCTGCCTGCTGTGGTAGAAGGTTGTCTCGACGGTTCTTTTGACTTTACGCTCTCGAACCCGCTTCCAGATACTTCTTATATTTATTTTGCAATAGGGGGTACGGCAACGGAAGCCACTGACTATTCTCCTTTAGCTGACAGTTTATTGGTTTTACCAGGCGCCACGAACTTATCAATGGAAGTTCATCCGTTAACAGATGCCATTGCCGAAGGTGCTGAATCCGTTACGATCTATCTTTACCTGAGTTGTTCGCCCATACCTTATGATTCAGCTACCGTTTATATCGTGGATAATATCAACGCTGTTGCCAGCAATGACACTACGATTTGTGCCGGTCAGAGCGTTACTTTGTCTGTGAATGATGCCGATACCTATAATTGGGGACCAGCCATTGGCCTGTCCTGTACCAACTGTCAGCATCCTGTTGCCACGCCGCCCGTTACAACTACTTATATCATTTTTATTACCATAGGAACATGCATCGCCTCCGATACGGTTACTATTCATGTTGATAATCCTACGCCCGTGTATGCCGGTGTTGATCAGGAATT
The DNA here is from genome assembly GCA_019694975.1 of Chitinophagales bacterium. Taxonomy (NCBI): domain Bacteria; kingdom Pseudomonadati; phylum Bacteroidota; class Chitinophagia; order Chitinophagales; species Chitinophagales bacterium. Next base: position 176,844 of record JAIBAY010000001.1, on the reverse strand, counting down.
GTGCCTGGGTCAATCAGTACAGCTTAATGCAACGAATGCTACCTCATATACCTGGACGCCGTCTGCTGGTCTTAGCAGCACGACCGTTCCAAATCCAACTGCCACACCTACCGTCACTACCACTTATTATGTGACAGGGGTGAATGGCTGTTTCACCACCACTGATACTGTAGTGGTAATCGTACATCCGTTACCCGATGTAACAGTTTCTCCGGGATTCACGGTTTGCCCAGGAACAGTGGTTGATCTTTTTGCCTCCGGTGGAGTAAGTTATGCCTGGTTTCCTGCCGGTGGTGTTACCGACCCAAACAGTGCTGCAACAACGGCAGTGGTGGATTTTACCACAGAATATTTTGTACTCGTGACCGATGGCTTCGGCTGTGTTGATACTGGTAAGGTCACCTATACGGCTTATGATATACCGGATATTACCATAAGCCCGGATACAACAATTTACCTTGGAAACAGCTATCCCATTATCGTCACCGGTGGTGCAGGTTATCAGTGGTCGCCAGCTACTGGCTTAAGTTCAACCAATACGGCAGACCCTATTGCGACGCCAACAGAAACTACTACTTATACGGTTACGATTACTACGGCAGATGGCTGTATTATCATTGATTCAGTCACTGTAAAGGTTAAGTATGATGCATTGGTTGAGGTTGCTTCCGGTTTTTCGCCGAACAGCGATGGGAAGAATGATGTGCTGCATGTACTGGTCAGGGGTGTTTTCAACCTGAAGCATTTTTATGTCTACAACCGTTGGGGTGAACTGGTATTTGAAACAACTGATCTTGCGAAGGGATAGGACGGGACTTATCAAAATGAACCGCAGGAGGTCGGGGTCTATGTTTACGCTGTGGACGGAACGGACATTAAAGGATTAACAATTCAGAAGCATGGCAGTGTAACACTGTTACGATGAAGCATTCCCTGTCAGCCGGAAATTTTACTTTCTGACTAAAAATCGTAACTTGAGCCATTCAGACACAGCGTTTTGCGATACCATTTTTTAATATTGCGATAACCATTAAAAATCATGAAACAACTTTACATGCGTTTAAGAAATTTGCTCCGCGGCAGGCATTGTATACAGTTGTCTTTTACGTTAATTCTTTTTCTTTTAGCTGTTACTCCTGAACTTTCAAGGGCTCAACTGGTAATCACCACACCGGTAACTGCACAGCAGATTGTAGATAACATGCTTGGTTGCAGCAGCGCAGCGTCCAATATTGTTTTCACCAGTTGTGGCACTTCAGCGGGTTTTTTTAACGCAGTCAATACCAATCTTGGAATCGACAGCGGCATCCTGATAACTTCCGGCAATGCAAATCTGGCCGTTGGACCCAATAACACGGGATCACAGACATCGGATAATGGTTGCCCGGGCTATCCTCCGCTTACAACGCTGTCAGGTCAGGCTACCTATAATGCAGCGGTGCTGGATTTTGATGTAACGGTGAACACCGACACCCTCCGCTTTAAATATGTTTTTGCTTCTGAAGAGTATGCAGAATGGGTGGGTACGATTTTCAACGATGTTTTTGCATTATGGATCAGCGGGCCCGGCATAACGGGCATGGTGAATATGGCGAAAGTGCCCGGCACTAATTTTCCTGTTACTATCAGCAATGTGAATTGCCAGGGAAACTCGCCTTATTATGTATGTAACGACCCTGCAAATTTTATCTGTAATGCCAGCTATGGTTGCCCGACGAATGCCGCTTCCACTACTATTCAGTATGACGGTTTCACAACTCCGCTGGAAGCAAAGAGCCCTGTAATTCCCGGTGCGACGTATCACCTTACGCTTGCAATTGCTGATGCAGGTGATCCGATTTATGATTCCGGCGTTTTTATTCAGGCCAATTTTCTCCAACCATACGACGTGAATTTTGTTTCCGACAGTGTCAATAATTTCGTCAATCCGTTCGATTCTGCACTGACACTGGTAGAAGGATGTCAACCCGGTGTTGTTAACATTAACCTGGATAATTTTACGAATGACACCATCTATTTCCCTTTGGTGATAGGCGGCACGGCTACCAATGGCACTGACTACACAACCATTGCCGATACCATTGCATTTTATCCGGGCGACACTTCACAGTCTATTTTTATTGGTGCCAATGTAGATGGACTGACGGAAGGAACGGAAACCATCATCATCTATACTATTGAACCCTGCAGCGGACTTATCACAGATAGCTTTATTGTTAGTATAATTGACGATTTTCCATTTATCGTTTCCAATGATACCACTATCTGTGAACATGATTCATTACAGCTGAATGTCACTTACAGTTCGTTTTATTCCTATGAATGGCAACCTGCGGGTATGGTGAGTTGTCCCACCTGTTACAATACGGTTGGCTTCCCCGATTTCTCCACAGCTTATGTGGTTGCGGTTACGCTTGGTAATTGCACCAACTACGATACGGTTTCAGTACAGGTAACACAGGTCGATCCATATGCCGGAACAGACCAGAATCTGTGCTTCGGCGATACTACTTCATTGCTGGCAAGCGGCGGCACTGCTTATTCATGGAGCCCTGCAACCGGCCTGAGCGACCCTAATGTGGCTAACCCTGATGCTTTTCCCGATGTAACAACGAATTATATTGTTACGGCTATCGGCACCAATCCGTTATGCCATGATAATGATACGGTACTCATTAATGTGGTTCCTAATCTTGTGGCATCAGCTGGCGTTGATACTTCCGTATGCCCGGGAAAACCTATTCAATTATGGGCCGAAGGAGGTGATTTTTATAATTGGAGCCCGGCGACCTATCTTGACTTTGATGAAACGGCAAGCCCGCTGTGCAGTCCGATGGTTACAACTACCTACACCGTTGTGGTAAGTAATGTTTATCAATGTAAGGATACTGTAAATGTAACAGTGAAAGTGTATCCGGACCCACAGGTAATTGTGAGTGAACCGGTAACCATTTTTGCCGGTGAAAGCGCACAGCTCTTTGCACATGCCGGTGCCGACGCTTCCTATTCCTGGCAACCGCAGATTAAAATTTCTGATGGCACCATTTACAATCCTTTGGTTTCGCCGGATACCTCTACAACATACTACGTTGTAATTACCAGCGCAGACGGATGCCTCTTTACCGGCATTACACGGGTGAATGTGACCAATGAAACACTGGTGGAAATGCCTAACGCATTCACTCCTAATGGAGATGGAATAAATGATGAACTGAAGATAATCTGGCGGGGCCCTGTTACACTCACCAGCTATAAGATTGTGGACAGATGGGGAAAAGTTGTTTTTACCACTTCAGACATCAATGAAGGCTGGCTGGGCAACAGCAAAGGCGGCAATGATGCGGAGGTAGGGGCATACATTTATGTGATAGAGGGTAAGGATAGCAATGGTCAAGCATTTGAGAAGCATGGCAACATCCTGTTGCTGCGCTAATAAAGCGATTGAGTTGCTTCCTGCATGATTCAATAACAGAATTGATTTTTTTAAACTTTAAATAGTAATTTTTAATTACACCTGCAGTAATGGTTACAAAGATTAATTAGGATGGAATCCGCAAATAATTTGTAATCATGTAGGTTTCTTTGCACCTTCGTTTTATTGCCGAACAAATAAAATAACCTGATGAAAAAAATTACACTACTGCTGTCACTGCTGCTTCCTGTGATGATTTCTATGGCGCAGGATATTCACTACTCGCAATTCTATGCTTCTCCGTTAACACTGAATCCTGCCCTCACTGGGGTGAATTCCTGTAACTACAGGGTTGGAATCATGTACCGGAATCAGTGGAGCAGTGTAAGTGCTGATCCGTATACCACTCCATCGATTTCGTTTGATATCAACAACGTGCTGCAACGTATCGTGAAGACAGGGACACTATCACTGGGTGCACTTGTTTTAAATGATAAAGCAGGTGCGGGTGATTTGTCAAACATGACTATTGCCGGTTCTGTGGCCTATCAACGTCCCTTAAATGCCAGCAGGAAACTCAACCTGTCAATCGGTGTACAACCTGGCTATGTTCAGAAGAAAATCAATTCCAGCCAGCTTACTTTTGAAAATCAGTTTGATGGCCAGCAATTTGATCCGACGTTGTCGAGCGGTGAAAATTTTGATAATAAGATGGGTTATTTTGACCTGAATGCGGGGTTGTATGTTACATACGAATTCAGTGGAAAATCATCCCTTTTTCTGGGTGGTTCATTTTTTCACCTCGTTCCTCCCAAGGAAACCTTTCTCAATTCAGATAACAAACTGGGAATGCGGCTCGTGGGGCATGGCGGTGTGCGCATCGGGGTAACAGATAAGTTTGATATCATTCCACAGGTTTTGTACATGTCGCAGTCTAAAGCGCAGGAAATAAATCTTGGTCTTTCACTGGAATACAATATCAATCCTGATGTTGCATTTTTTATTGGTGGTTATGACAGGTTAGGGGATGCAGTCATCGCGGTAGCAGGGCTGGAATACAAACGCGTGCGTTTTGGGTTCAGCTACGATGTGAACACTTCATCACTAAACGCCGTAAGTAACAACAACGGCGGATTTGAACTCTCCTTGAGTTATACCGGATGTCTCGGAGGATTTGTGCTGGATAAACCAATCATGTTCTGCCCGAGGTATTAGTCATTGCTGAATTGTATAAATTGTTTAAACAGTCTGAAATAATAAGAGCAGGAAGAACTCAAATCACCAAAAGCGTTCAGTAGCCGGCTCAAACAGATCTTAAAAAACCATGAAGATGAAATATTTTAGAATCACCCTGTTACTTGCTTTTCTGCTCAATACGGGAGTCGCTTTGTCGCAGGATTCGCAGGAAATACCCATTCAGAAGCTGAGTTTTAAGAAGAGCCTGAAGATGGGAGATTACCTGTACAGTATTGGAAGTTTTTTCAATGCAGCACAATATTATCAGGCAGTGAATGAGAAGCAGGCCGGTAATGCCTATGTGCTGTCGCAGATTGCAGATTGTGAATATAAGTTACGTGACTTTAAAGAAGCGGAAAAGTGGTATAAGGAATTGGTAGATGCCAATGATCCGTTATATCCGCTGGCGCCATACTATTACGGACTTTCTTTAAAAGCCAATGGAAAATATGCAGAAGCAAAAACAGTGTTTAACACTTTTGAGAAATCATATAAAGGAGTGAATTCGCAGAATTATAAAAAATTCGCGAAGAACCAGGCTAAAGGCTGCGACCTTGCCATGCAGAAAATGCAAACACCCGACACCGTGAAGATCACGCACATCGGTGCAAATGTAAATGCAAACTATACCGAATTCGGACCTATTCCGCTGGGCGATACAGCGTTATTGTTTGCTTCGCTGAAGTCTGACACCATTATTTTAGTGGATGAGATTAAAAAGAACAATGCATATGCAGCTTTTTATGAAGCAAAAAAAACCGGTGAAAATTTTCAGAAGTCCGCCATCTATACAGCCGCACCTTTCAACTCAGATAATGCACATACCGGTAACGGTTGTTTCTCACCCGACCGTAAACGATTCTATTTCACGCGTTGTGATATGCTTGCTGATTCCATGAAAATGATTTGCGCGATTTACCTGAGTGAATTAAAAAATGGTAAATGGACGGATCCGCAAAAGATGGATGATAAGATCAATTTTCCGGGTTCAACCAATACACAGCCTAACATGGGAACCTCAAAACTCGGCGATGTGCTGTATTGGGTTTCCGACCGGCCAAACGGTGAAGGCGGACAGGACATCTGGTTTTCAACGATTGATAAAAACGGAAAATACAGTAACCCGCAGAGCGTAGGCCGCAAGGTGAACACTGCACAGAATGAAGCCACTCCATTTTATGATTCAAAAACCGGCACCTTGTATTTCAGTTCAGAAGGGCAGGTTGGCATGGGTGGTTATGATATCTTCAAATCACGCGGCAATCAGAAGAAATGGGAAACCGCAGTAAACATAGGTTACCCGGTTAATTCCAGTGTTGATGATATGTATTTTGTAATGGATGATAATGGTTACACCGGATATATAGTTTCCAACCGTCCCGGTACCATGTCAGTTAAAAGTGAAACCTGTTGCGATGATATCTGGAGAGTGGAATATCCGAAGAAAGTTTTTTATGCTGTGCGCGGTAATGTTTATGACCAGGATACAAGGCAGCTGATACCGGGTGCCAAAGTTTACTTCCTTGACAAATCAGATAAGCAGATTGGCGAGGCCATTTCTAAAAAGGATACGTTGTATTTCTGGAATACCAAGCCACAGAATGTCTATTCACTGAAGGCCAGCAAGGATGGTTATTTTACCGGATCAGCGAGTTTTTCAGTGACCACGAAAAATGAGAATGATACTGCAAGGGTGGATGTGTATATGAAGAAGATTCCGAATGAGCCGATCCGTGTGAAGAATATATTTTATGATTTCGATAAAGCTACCTTGCGACCGGAGTCTTTCCCGCCGCTGGATACAATTGCCAACCTGCTCAATCAGAACCCTGCTATAATAGTGGAAATTGGTGCCAACACCGACAGCAAAGGTGATGATGCATATAACCTGCGATTATCACAGGCACGCGCACAATCTGTAGTGGATTACCTGGTGCAGAAAGGTATTCCGGTAGAACGCTTGCAGGCTAAAGGATATGGTGAAACAAACCAGATTGCGCCCAATACGCTGCCCAATGGTAAAGATAATCCTGATGGCCGCCAGTTAAACCGGCGTACTGAGTTTAAGATTATAGGCACTATTCCCGGTAAGGAATTAATTTATGAGCAGGGTGATCCGGGTTTTGACCCAGATGCCATTAAAGAAGAGGATAACCAACCGGAGGAATCCGAAGAACAGAAATAAGTTCGGATCAAAAATATGAATGAGTCAAACTTCCCGTATGTCCTGCGGGAAGTTTTTTTTGTGTCATCACATACCTGCGTTTCTCTCCTTCACAGATGATTTGGATGTGATGCTAAACAAATTGCTGCTTCCAGGGTCTCTTCATATCTAATATTGGATGTAGCATGATTGGCTGCTAACGGATGTGTCAAAGCATAAATGATATACCTTTAATTATTTAGTTCTCCATGTGGCATAACCGAGCATCAGCCAGCCTGCAATAAAGCACAATCCTCCAAGCGGAGTAACAAATCCGATAAACTGCAGTGAGGACGTCATTGAAAGACAATAGAGCGAACCGGAGAATAGCACGATGCCCAATAAGAACAAGTTGCCGGCAGCCCTGGCCGGCGCTGACGGATTTTTTGAACAGATCAGGCCTGTAACAAGCAAGGCCAGTGAATGATAAAACTGGTATTCAACTCCGGTATGAAATATGCGCAGCGCATTTTCACTCAGCACATCTTTCAATCCATGGGCGGCAAATGCGCCAAGTGCTACTGCTATGGCTCCTGATAAAGCACCGGCTGCGGTAAATCGTTTATACATAAGGTAATGTTTTCTTTAATGAAAGTGCGTACTGTAATAATCAAATACTGCTGTAAAAATGCGGCGTATTTTCCGGATTCAGCTATCAATTTTAGTTGCTGCATTGTCGACGTTCATCCGGTACGATAGATTTTGTAATGTAAATGCCGGCAATTTACTGTGCATGTCTGCTTAAAAGATTCAACATGAAATGATACCATCTATCTCTATTTTTGCATACACAGCAAAGCATAGCTTCAAGACACATACACTTCAAAAATGAAAATATATACTAAGAAAGGTGACACCGGTACCACACAATTAATCGGTGGCACAAGGGTACCCAAACATCATATTCGCATAGAAGCTTACGGAACCGTGGATGAGCTGAACTCATGGATTGGATGTGTGCGCGATCAGTTGCAGGATGTGAGCAGCAGGGATGTGCTGAAAGAAATCCAGGACCGGTTATTCACCATAGGATCGCAGCTGGCCACTGACCCTGCAACATCGCGAATGCAGTTGCCCGGCTTACTCGATAGTGATGTGGAGCTATTGGAGAAGGAAATGGATAAGATGAATGAATCTCTTCCTGAGATGAAATCATTTGTGCTGCCCGGAGGACATATTGCGAACTCAACCTGTCATGTTGCCCGATCAGTTTGCCGCCGGACAGAGCGGCTGGTTACACACCTCGATGAATCGAGTGTGGTTGAACCACTCATAATTAAGTACCTTAACAGGTTATCTGACTACCTGTTTGTGCTCGCGCGAAAAATTTCTATGATGGAGCACGTTGAAGAAGTGCCCTGGAAGCCACGCCTGTAAAGTGTTTCGTGCTATTGCAAAATGAACGTCCTTCGCAAGGCTAAAAAATTTTGCTTTCTTGATTATTCGACTATTTTTGCGGGAAATTTGACACCCCTATCCGTTTATGTACTGGACGCTTGAATTGGCATCATACCTGGAAGACGCGCCGTGGCCCGCAGCAAAAGATGAGTTGATTGATTACGCGATTCGTTCGGGCGCTCCGATTGAAGTAATCGAAAACCTGCAGGAGCTGGAGGATGAAGGTGAACTCTTTGAAGGTATTGACGATATCTGGCCAGATTATCCTACGCACGATGATTTCTTCTTTAATGAAGATGAATATTAAAGCACGATTGCCCGGCTGCCATCTAATCTGTCATCCTTGCAGTTATCATCACCACGTTGCATTATTTTATCAGTTTATAATTTCTGAAATCAAACGGACGAAGTCCGGTCACCGTTTCAATCAGATTCATGACCCGGTGACGCAATGGAATACGCACAGCAGCAGGATCATAGCGGTAATCCCAATCTGTTTGCTGTATCCTTTTTTTCATCACTGCCGGATGCTCTCCCGTAAATCTGATTAAAGGATAATCAGGATAATACTGGAAGGATTCCAGGTTCGCTGCATAGGCACTAATCCATGCATCATCATGCCAGAGCCTGTGAAAATCTTTCGATCGCTCCAGTTCTTCTTTTGGCCCGCGCACCTTTCCATAATGGTAGATGTGCGCATCAATTTTCCGTACGTTTAATTTTTGTGGCGTTACCTGTTGCCGGGAATTGGAATCGATCGGAATTTTCCTGAATCCCTGCGCATCGCGGAATGACCTGATCATTGGGTTGTTCCTGATCAGCCTCACTTCGTAAGGATAGGTGCCTCTTGTTTTAGGTTTGGATATATAATGATAATTGGCATAGAAATGGTAGTAAGGGAATAAAAAACCATCAGTAGTGGTATCATGCAAATATTTTTCAGCGGCGGCAACAATCAGCGGCAAATCATTTTCATGCACCACTTCATCACCCTGCAGGTAGAAGCCCCAGTCGCCGGTGATGGCAGCAAGTGCCGTATCGGTCTGCTGTGCCAGTATTTTACCGCCAGTGCGTAATTGATCATCCCAGATAGTATCAATGATCCTGATCTTCGGATTATTCAGATTCTGGATGGCAACCCTGGTTGCATCTTCACTGTTGCCGACTGCAACGATGAATTCATCACAAACAGGCAACACTGACTGAATGGATTCCAGGAAAGGGTAACGAAGTTTGATACCGTTCCTGATAAAGGTGAAGCCGCTGATTTTCATTCAGGGAGAGTGTTGTATTAAAGTAAATGCGGCATCCATAGCCACAAAAAAATAATTCCGTATGGTCATCCGAATTCGTCTTCGGAAGTGGCAATTACTCTGATTGCCTGAGCAAATAAGTGGCTAATGCCAGGTCGCAAGGCGTGGTAATTTTGAAATTTCCGGGATCGCCTTCTACCAGGTTTATTTTTACACCGCCGTTTTCCACTACTGAAGCATCGTCAGTAAAAGTTTCGGAGAAGGTCTGCCGGTAGGCATGCTTCAGCAGCTGCGAATCAAAACACTGTGGCGTTTGCACTGCTCTGAAACGTGCCCTGTTCCTGTGCCGAGAACCATCCTTAATAACTTCACGTATGGAATCCCTGATTTCAACAACAGGAATGGCATTGCCTTTTTCCAAAGCAGTTTCAAGGCACCGCCGCAATAATCCTTCATTGATAAATGGCCGGCAGGCATCATGCACTGCAATTATACTGTCAGCTTTTACCTGTTTCAGTCCGTTCTTAACAGAATGAAACCTGGTTGCGCCTCCGGAAACAGCATGAATCGTTATTTTTTTAAGAAACTTCTTTCTGATTTTTTCCCAACGATCCAGTTCATCATCAGGCAGCACAACAATGAATTCAGCATCAGTCCAGATACCTGCTATGGTAAGAATGGTATGTACAATAACAGGCTTGCCTGCCAGTATCAGAAACTGCTTTGGAATGGCTGATTGCATACGCGATCCGTAGCCGGCCGCTGCGATGATTACATACTTCTTACGCAAGTATTGCTGAATTTAAGATGCATCTGGAGGATTCAATTAAAGGTCGCAAAAAAAAGTTAAGTGACCATTAATTCATTAAAAAAATTACGATGGTAATATAACTGATAAGTAAAAACAGGTCGATAGCATAACCTATCAGGAAAGGGAAGTGCAAGCCAAATGCTGCAGACGCAAATGGGCAGTCTGTCAGATGATCAGCATCGCATCGCCATAGGTTGAAAAGCGGTACTTTTCTTTCAGGGCAACTTTGTATGCTTCCATAATGAGATCATATCCGCCAAAAGCGCAAACCATGATCAGCAGGCTTGTCTTGGGCATATGAAAGTTGGAAATCATGCAGTTGGCGATACTGAATTCGTAGGGGGGATGAATAAAAAGGTTGGTCCATCCTTCCACCGGTTTAATATACTTATGTGCTGAAACTGCAGATTCGATGGCGCGCATTGTAGTTGTACCAATGGAGCATACTTTTGCCCGGTTGTCGATGGCACGATTCACAATTTTACACGTGTTGTCATCAATCTTGAAATATTCAGCATCCATCTTGTGTTTGCTGAGGTCCTCTACTTCTATCTGTCGGAAAGTACCCAGTCCGGTATGTAATGTTACTTCAGCTATATCAACACCTTTGATTTCAAGCCGCTTCAACAGTTCGCGGCTGAAATGAAGACCTGCAGTTGGTGCAGCCACGGCGCCTTCATGTTTGGCAAAAACGGTTTGATAGCGTTCCTTGTCCAAAGCATCAGGTTTACGCTTAATATACTTTGGAATTGGCGTTTCGCCCAGTGAGTACAAGGTCTCCTTCAGCTCATCATCTGTACCGTCAAAGAGGAAACGGATGGTTCGGCCGCGCGATGTGGTATTGTCCACCACTTCGGCTACCAGCATTCCATCTGTTCCGAAATACAGTTTGTTGCCCACCCGGATCTTACGGGCAGGATCCACCAAAACATCCCATAAGCGCATCTGATGATTCAGTTCCCTGAGCAGGAAGACTTCAATCTTGGCGCCGGTCTTTTCTTTTCGTCCATACAGACGGGCCGGAAAAACCTTTGTGTTGTTTAATACTAGGCAATCCTTTTCCCCGAAGATGGTGAGGATTTCTTTAAAGGACTTGTGCTTTATTTTCCCTGTCTTGCGTTCAACAATCATCAGGCGCGATTCGTCGCGGTTCTTCGAAGGTGTTTGTGCTATTAGTGACTGTGGTAGGTCAAATCGGAATTGAGATAGTTTCATGTACTTTCAATAAATTACGGTTTATTAAAAGTTGATCAAAGCCCAATAAATCAACACCGGCTATGGGTGTGATACATGCGGATTTTTGAAAAACGGATTGCAAAGATAGAATTTTTCGCTTCTGCCGCTAATTTATTTTGAGGCGCTGTTTTCTTAATTTAAAGTAGGTTTGCAGTTCCATGCGAATTCTCATCCGTATTTTCAACGAATCTGTATCCATCGCCATCCGTGAATTACGGGTGAATAAATTGCGGACGATACTAACACTACTGGGCATTTCAATTGGCATCTTTTGCGTTATTTCTATCTTTTCTTCAGTCGATTCGCTGGAGAATAACCTGCGCACCAGTATTAATAAATTTGGCAGTAACGTCATCTATATCACCAAATTTCCATGGGCACCGGAAGAGGGCGAGACGGAATATCCATGGTGGAAATACTGGAACAGGCCCTATGCAAAGTTTGATGAGATGCGCGGCCTGCAGGAGAAACTGACCGGATCGGATGCCGTGGCCACGTCCATCTGGATCGGCGCTCCGGTGATTAAATATGGCGACCGAAATGTTACGAATGCCACGATTAACGGCGTAACCCAGGATTATAACCGTATCATGAATCTCGATCTTCAGTCAGGAAGGTATTTCACCGCCGCTGAATCCAATGCCGGCCAGCCCAAAGCACTTATAGGGTATGAGGTTGCCACACAGTTGTTTCCGGGTAATGTAGATCCGCTGGGGAGGGAGATTGATGTTTACGGACAAAAAGTAATGGTGATCGGCGTTTTTGCCAAAGAGGGTAAAACACTGATACAAAACAGTAATGATAATCTTGTAATGGTGCCGTACCAGTTCCTGGTATCGAAGGTGAAGGTAGACGGTTTCCAGGTAGAGCCGGCTATACTGGTGAAAGCCAAAGATGGAGTGCCGCTTGATGAACTCAAAGATGAAATCAGGGGCCTGATGCGGGCTGAACGCAGGGTAAGACCCAGCCAGGAAGATAATTTTGCACTGAATCAAATCAGCATCATCTCTAATCAGTTGTCGCAATTATTTGGTGTGCTTGATGTGGTAGCACTGATCATTGGAGGTTTTGCCATCCTCGTAGGTGGTTTCGGTATAGCCAATATCATGTTTGTGTCGGTCAGGGAAAGAACCAACCTGATTGGTATCAAAAAAGCGCTTGGCGCCAAGAATTATTTTATTCTGCTGGAATTCCTGATTGAAGCAATCATTCTTTCCGTTATCGGTGGTATTTTCGGATTGATACTGGTGTTTTTTACAGTGCAGGGGTTATCCGCAGCTATTAACTTCAAGTTAGTGCTCGATCTTAAGAATATCATCTGGGGTATCTCCACTTCTGCCATTATTGGTTTTATTGCGGGAATTATCCCGGCTATAGTTGCTGCCAGGATGCGTCCTGTTGATGCAATCCGGTTTAAGTGATCCTTTCTTGTAATCGTTTAAGCGTAAACTGACGGTTGTTCAGGGTAATGATATGCCTCCACGTTCAGGTATGACCTATATCAAATACAGTAACTGTAACCGCTGTTGGGTTGTTTCAGACAAATGATGTTTTTACAGATCGCCTGCTCTTGTTTTGCGCTGAATTGCGCAGAGATAACAATACGCTTTGGTAAATTTTATCAAGCTCTGATCTGATGCTTTTTTATTGCTGGCATTTAATTATCAAGCAACCGGTTGAGCTGTCTGATCGACAAGTGTAAAGTTGATAAACTGTTGATAATAGACGATGCGTAAAGTGTGCACAACTTTATATTTTGATTTTCATGTCAGGTGTTTTCTAATTAATTTTCTTTGTCTCCCTTTCTTCAAAAATGGCAGATTCATTCGAAGATATCAATAAGGTAGTAAGCAAAGCGAGGTCGCTTCGCAGGAAACCTGCTGCCGACCTGAGCAGTTTTGTATATGGGCGTATTCCTCCGCAGGCACGCGATCTGGAAGAGGCAGTGTTGGGTGCTTTGATGCTGGAAAAGGATGCCTTATCATTGGTGATTGACATCCTCAAGCCTGAGGCATTTTATGTGGAAGCGCACAACAAAATTTTTGCAGCGATACAACGGCTTTTTCTTCGTTCACAGCCGGTCGATATTCTTACCGTCACCGATGAACTTCGTAAAAGCGGTGAGCTCGAAAGCGCCGGTGGCGCATATTATGTAACGGAACTCACCAATCGCGTAGCATCTGCGGCCAACGTGGAGTATCATGCAAGGATAGTTTCACAAAAATATATACAACGTGAACTGATCCGTATATCATCTGAAATAGTGCGTGATGCATTTGAAGATACCACGGATGTTTTTGAGTTGCTTGATTTTGCCGAGAAAGGTATTTATGAAATTACTGATCAGAATCTGCGCCGTAATTATAATCCTATCAGTGCTTTGGTAACAAAAGCGCTCAATCAGCTGCAGGCCATTAAGGATCACAAAGACACCGTCACGGGTGTTCCTTCAGGTTTTGTGTTACTCGATCGCATAACGAGTGGCTGGCAACGATCTGACCTGATCATTGTCGCCGCACGGCCCGGTATGGGTAAAACGGCATTCGTGCTGTCATTGGCGCGTAATGCCGCGATTGATTTTAAAAAGCCCGTGGCATTCTTTTCACTGGAAATGTCTTCCATTCAGCTTACCAACAGGCTTATTTCCGCCGAAACAGAAATTCCGGCTGAGAAGATCCGGCGTGCCAACCTGGAGAGCTATGAATGGGAACAATTGGTGAGAAAAGTGGATGAGCTGTCGGAATGTGCACTTTTTATCGATGATACGCCTGCCATCAATATTTTTGAATTGCGTGCCAAGGCCCGCCGCTTAAAGATGCAACATGACATACAGATGATCATCATCGATTACCTGCAATTGATGAGTGGCACGGTGGATTCCAAACAGGGCAACCGCGAGCAGGAAATCAGTAACATCTCAAGAGCTCTTAAAAGCATCGCGAAAGAGCTGGATATTCCGGTGATTGCATTGTCGCAGCTAAACAGGTCGGTTGAAACGAGGGGAGGTGATAAACGCCCGCAGCTTTCGGATTTGCGCGAATCCGGTGCTATTGAGCAGGATGCAGACATGGTGATTTTCATCTACCGTCCGGAATACTATAAACTGACTGAAGATGCAGATGGTAACAGCACTGTCGGCCTGGCCGAAATTATGGTGGCCAAGCACCGTAATGGAGCATTGGCGAATGTACCCGTGAAGTTTATCGACCGCTTCGCAAAGTTTGCAGAAATGGATTCTTTTGAGAAGCCAAACACTGAAAGCAATGTGCGTATATTGAAATCGCGGATGGATGATATGGAAGATGAAGATGAATCAAAGCCAACAGAAGAACCCTTGCCCTGGTAAAGCAGTGCCGGTAATGCGGAATACCGGAACCCCGAGTAATCTCCCTGATTTATTAAAGAATCTGCATAGTGTGCCGTTTTCTTGTGGTCCGGCAACTGTTTTGTAAGCCACCGTTGCGGTTATCCATATAGTTAGATAAGTATATCCGAAAAATCTTTTTCGCAGGACAGGAACTACAGGCTGTACTGCAAGTTTTGCAGTGATTAGATTTTTCGTTCAACGGCTGTTAACGTTGCCACCAGTTTCATTTTCTATTTGGGCGCTCCTCTGTATAGCACGACAGCTACGACGCCAAAAATGATATTGGGAATCCAGACGCCGACGACAGCTGGCAAGTCGCCGTTGGTAGAAAATGTTTGTGAAAACTGCTGAAACAGAATGTAAGCAAAGCTGATGGTAATGCCGATACCGATATGCAGGCCGATACCACCTCTCACTTTTCGGGAAGCAAGCGAAACGCCGATAAGGGTTAAAATAAAAATGGCAAAGGGGAAGGCCGTACGTTTGTATTTTTCAACTTCATAAAAGGCAATATTATCGGCACCACGCAGGGTAAGTTCGTTGATTACTTCATTCAGTTCACGGGCATTCATCGTAAATACTTCATTCAGCTTTTTTTCGAAATCCTTTACCTGGAACCCATATGAAATCAGGGTGTCTCTTCCTGTTTTTAATGTCTCCTGCATATCATTGTTTGTTCGCACCATAAAGTTCTTCAGCAGCCACTGTTGTTTGCTATGATCCCATTTAATCTTTTCGCTGCGGATTTTATAAACGAGGCTGCCATTGTTGAAAATCTCATAAGAAAATTTGTAGCCGGTACTGTCATCGAAGTTGAAACTTTCCAGGTAGATAAACTGATCTTTGGCAATCTGCATATGAATATCGCGGCCGGTATTCCGGGGCCTGTAACCGATGTACTCATCTTCAAATGCGATGCGTGTCTTGTTTGCATTGGGAATCAGCCAGTGATTGGCATATATGTTTAGTGCTGCCACGATGCCGGCAGCAATCATATAAGGTAACAGCATCCTGTTGAATGTGATGCCGGAATTCAGGATGGCAATGATTTCCGAGCGGTAAGCCATTCTTGATGTGAAAAATATTACCGCCACAAACAAGAAAAGCGGCGTAAACAAGACGGCGAAATATGGAATGAAATTGAAGTAGTAATCAAAAATAATTTCTGATAATGGCACATCACCATCCAGGAAATCTTCCAGTTTTTCGGTTACGTCAAAAACAATGGCAATCAGGATAAACAGTGCCAGGGTCAGAAAGAAAGTGCCGAGGAACTTCCTGATGATATAACGATCGAGAATTTTGATATGCATCATCCGCTCAGGCAAGGTTACGGTAAAAGCGGCATTGTGAATAATAACTCATCAGCATTCATTTTATTTTTGCTCGGCCGCAATCGCTACAGTCGCGTCATCAGCTGCTTTACCATTTTTACTTTCCATGTTGCAAAATCTCCTGCAATAATATGCTCCCTTGCTTCCTTCACCAGCCACACGTAAAAACAGAGATTATGCACGCTGGCGACCTGGCATCCCAGGATTTCTTGCTGTATCAGTAAATGGCGGAGAAAGGCTTTTGAATGCCCGCGGCTGACAAAATTATCGAGGTCATCCAGCGCGGAAAAATCTTTTTCCCACCTTTTATTTTTGATGTTGATTATACCTTGCGTGGTAAACAGCATACCGTTTCTTCCATTGCGTGTCGGGATTACACAATCAAACATGTCAATCCCCAAAGCAATGCATTCCAGGATATTGTCAGGCATGCCCACGCCCATGAGGTAACGCGGTTTATCATGCGGAAGAATCCGGCAGACGGCGTCGGTCATTTCATACATTTCCGCAGCAGGTTCGCCAACAGACAGTCCTCCAATGGCATTGCCATCGGCATTTTTTGATGCGACAATTTCCGCTGATTGTTTTCTCAGGTCGGTGAAAGTGCTTCCCTGAACAATGGGAAACAACGACTGATGATAACCATAAAGGGGTTGTGTTTCCGTAAACCGGATGCTACATCTTTCAAGCCAACGGTGAGTCAGCTCCATTGATTTTTTTGCAGCCTTGTATTCACTGGGCCAGGCAAGGCATTCATCAAATGCCATCACGATATCACCGCCGATCACCCGCTGGATATCCATCACTTTCTCGGGTGAGAACAGGTGTTTTGAACCGTCTATGTGCGAATGAAATTTTGCACCTTCTTCCGTTATTTTTCGGCGGTCAGCCAGTGAAAAGACCTGGTAGCCGCCACTATCAGTGAGGATCGGTTTCTTCCATCCGTTGAAGCCATGCAGACCGCCGGCCTCCTGCAAAACTTCAAGTCCGGGACGGAGATAAAGATGATACGTGTTACCCAGTATAATCTGTGCACCGATCGTTTGTTCCAGTTCACGAAAGTGAACGGCTTTCACCCCACCGGTGGTGCCGATGGGCATGAAGATGGGCGTTGTTATTTTCCCGTTACCGGTGGTAATGGTTCCTGCGCGCGCCGACGACTTCGGATCTATGGCATCTATATCAAATTGCATGTAGTTGGTTCACGGAAAAAGAACACTGATTTATTTACTTTTGGCGGCTCAAAATAAGGCAAATTGGAAGTACTCTTTATTCTATTCGTTGTAACAGCGATAATTCAGCTTTTATACCTGTTGATAGTGTTCCGTTCTCTTGCTGCTTACAGGCAGCCGAAGCATGTGGAGCATGCACAGCCGGTTTCAGTGATTATCTGTGCCAGGAATGAAGCTGCACGGCTTGATAAGAATCTTCCGATGATACTGGAACAGGATTATCCGGACTTTGAAGTGGTAGTCGTAAATGATAATTCAGCTGATGACACCGAGCTTTTGCTGATGCGCCTGTCAGCCAGGTATCCGCAACTCGTGGTGCGTACGATAAAGCAGGATTCAAACATCATGCAGGGCAAGAAGTATCCGTTAACGGTTGGTATAAGGGCCGCAAAACATGAGTTGGTATTACTGACTGATGCTGACTGTACTCCGTCAGGCAGTCGGTGGATCAGCAGCATGACCGCTGTTTTTACCGGGGAAACGGAAATTGTGTTAGGATACGCGCCATACAGGAAATACGGCACGTTCATCAATAAGTTTATCCGATATGAGACTTTTATAAACGGGCTTTGCTACCTTTCTTTCGCATTATCAGGCATACCTTATATGGGCGTTGGGCGGAACCTGGCGTATCGCAAAAAGATTTTTTTTGCCAATAATGTTTTCCCCAAGCACCCGCACCTCGTTTCCGGTGATGATGATTTGCTGATTAACAAAGCAGCAAAATCAAACAATACGCGGGTTCAGTTAAGTAAGGATGCCCTCGTCTATTCCGAACCTAAAAAATCATGGGATGAATACTGGGAACAGAAGCGAAGGCATGTGAGTACCGGCAAATATTATAAATTCGGACACATGATGCTGTTGGGACTTTTCTCTCTGACACACCTGTTGTTTTATTGCTTATTTTTATTGGTGATGATGTATTCCGCTTACCAGGCTGAAGCACTTGTTTTATTTGCGTTGCGCATGGTTGTGCAGGGTTTTGTTTTCAGCCCTTCGATGAAGAGAATGGGAGAAGACGATCTGTTCTGGTATTTTCCGGTACTGGATATCTTTTTTTTGATTTACTACCTTAAGTTGTTCCCGGATGTCTTTCAAACCAAGCAGGCAGCATGGAAGTAAATCCTGATTTTTCACCGCGTGCCAAAGAGGATATAGAGCTGGTGCGAATGGCGCTTACCGGCGATCAGCGGGCATACGCCGTATTAATGTCGCGATATAAGGATTCCATCTATTTCCTTTTACTGAAAATGGTGCACAACGAGGATGATGCAAATGATCTTACGATTGAGGCCTTTGGTAAGGCATTCAGCAACCTTTCGAAGTACACTCCTGAATTTGCTTTCAGTACCTGGTTATATAAAATCGCATTGAATAACAGCATTGATTTTATCAGGAAAAAAAAGGTGGAAACATTATCGCTGTTTGAGGTAAATGAAAATGATCAGGGAGAGACTTTCAGGATTGATGTGCAAAGCTCTGCACCTGATCCGGAAGAAAGTTATATTAAAAAGCAGCGGAACAAACTGCTTCGGGAGGTAATCGAAAAAATAAATCCGAAATACAGGGTGCTCATTGAACTTCGATATTATGATGAATTGTCATATGAGGAAATAGCGGAGGAGACCGGTTTGCCGCTGGGCACGGTAAAGGCACAACTGTTTCGTGCCAAGGGCTTACTGTTCCAGATACTGGATGGCAGCAAAGAACACATGTAAACTATCCATATTGCCTGTACCATGAACCATCTGTTGAAATATTTCCCGCAAATGGCAGATGGCATGCTGGAACAATTTAAGCAACTGGATAATCTTTATCGCAACTGGAACACAAAGATCAACGTGATATCTCGGAAAGATATTGACCAATTATATGAGCGCCACGTCTTGCATTCACTGGCTATATCGAGAATGATTTCATTTAAGCCGGGAACCCGCATTATTGATGTCGGGACGGGTGGAGGTTTCCCTGGCATACCACTCGCCATCTTGTTTCCCGAAGTGCAATTTTTGCTGATCGATGCTACCGGGAAAAAAATAAAAGTAGTTCAAGCTGTCGCAGAAGCTATCATGTTGAAGAACGTGAAAGCACTCCATGCAAGGGTGGAAGATGTGCAAGGCCGTTTCGATTTTGTGGTAAGCAGGGCTGTAGCGCCCCTGAATACGCTCTATGGATGGACAAGACATCTTGTTTCCGTAGAAAGTAAAAATGAATTGCCAAACGGATGGTTGTTGCTGAAAGGCGGAGATCTTGATGAGGAATTGCATCAACTGAAGAAGAAAGTTAAGCTGACTGCTGTAAGTGATTTTTTTGAGGAAGATTATTTTATAGGTAAATTCATAGTGAGTTTCGGACAGGCAGGTTAGCACCTTATGAGGAATGCCATGTGGTGGGGCAGAAACCGTACCCATCTGAAGTGTGTATTATTTTTATATGAAGCAATGATCAGGGCGAATTGTTTTAGAACAGCAGCGATACGTTTATATTCAAAAATTATTTTGCTGCAGCAACACATCGGCAGGAACCTGTCTTTGGCAATATCGAATGAATAATTTACAGTGAAGGCAACCGCCGAAAGTATAAACATTGTATCATTATATTTTTCAACCTGGTTATCATGCAATCAAATGAACAACTCTACCGGTTAGCGCTGACGCTAATCCCGAATATTGGTGATGTGTTGGCAAAAAACCTGGTAAGTTATTGCGGCAGCGTGGAAAAAATATTTAAGTCAAAGAAGCATGACTTGCTCAGAGTACCCGGAATTGATGAGGTTCGTGCCAGATCAATACTGTCTTTTCGTGAGTTTGCTGCAGCAGAAAGGGAATTGGCATTCATTGAAAAGAATAAGATCAGGATGCTATTTTATTTGGATGATGATTATCCCCAAAGGCTGAAAACTGTTCTGGACTGTCCTGTTATACTGTATGTCAAAGGAAATATTCAACTGAATGCGGGCAGAATGCTGTCAATAGTTGGTACAAGGCATGCGTCAGACTATGGTAAAGCATTCACGGAAACACTGGTGGAGGACCTGAAGCCTTTTGGGGTAACAATAGTGAGTGGCCTTGCTTATGGGATTGACATCTGCGCACACCGTGCAGCTGTTATTCACAATATGCCTACTATCGGTGTACTGGCTCACGGATTAAACCGGTTGTATCCTGCGCAACACCGTGCCACCGCTGTCAGAATGCTTGAGTGCGGAGGGCTTATCACCGAGTTCAAGAGTTCAGATGCATTTGACCGGGAGAATTTCCCCAGGCGCAACAGGATTGTTGCAGGCATTGCGGACGCGACCGTGGTGATTGAATCTGCGGTGAAAGGCGGCGCACTCATCACTGCTGAAATAGCCAATTCCTATAACCGTGATGTATATGCCGTACCCGGAAGAGTGGGTGACAAGTATGCGGAAGGATGCAACCATTTTATTAAAAGCAACAAAGCAAACCTCGTCGAGTGTGCGAACGATATTGCCTATCTGTCCGGATGGATTGATAAAAAATCAGTAACTGCAAAGCAAAAGCAATTATTTGTTGAGCTGAATGAGACGGAACAAGCGATTGCGACATTGATTGGGGAAAAACCACCGGTTCATGTAGATGAAATTGCGCGGAGAATGCGTCTTTCAGGCAGTCAGCTTGCTGCCGCACTGCTGGCACTTGAATTCCAGGGAGTGGTGATAGCCCTGCCCGGTAAGATGTACCGGCCAGGCTGATGCTTTAAAGAGTATACAGATGCGGGATCAAGGCCATTTTATTGGAGCGCTGCAATTAATGCTTTCGCTTTCAGCAGGCATTCCTCATATTCTTTTTCAGCCACGGAATCATAGGTGATGGCACTGCCTGCCTGGAATGAAAGATATTTTGACGTGGCATTATACAGGATACTCCTGATCACCACGCTGAAATCAAAATCGCCGGCCGGTGTGATATAACCGATTGTTCCGGAAAACAGGCCGCGTTTCGATTTTTCATATTGTTCAATCAATTCCATCGCTTTTATCTTTGGCGCTCCGGTCATTGACCCCATCGGGAAAGCATTTTTTATGGCTGTTACAGGATGCACCTCCGGGCGAAGCTCAGCGGTAACTGTTGAAACCATCTGATGAACTGTAGGGAACGTGAAGACGCCGAAAAGATCCTGCACTTTTACCGAACCCGGTACAGCGCTTTTTGCAAGATCATTGCGCACGAGGTCAACGATCATCACGTTCTCCGCTCTTTCCTTTGGATCGTTGCGCAATTGCTCACGCTGAACCTCATCGCTTACCAAAGCATGGCGCTGCCGTGTACCTTTCATAGGTTGTGAGGTGATGGTATGGCCTGTTTTTTTCAGGAACCTCTCCGGGCTCGCCGACAGCAGGTAATGATCACTTAGCCGGAAGAAAGTTGCAAATGGAGCAGGGTTTATATCATTGAGCCGTTCAAATAATGCAGCGGGATGAGCAATATAATTTTCAATGTAAAATTCCTGGCACAAATTAACTTCATACAAGTCGCCATTCAGGATATGTTGCTGAAGCTTCAGCACATCAGCCATATAGCTTTGCCTGTTTACCCGGTTCGCAACCGTACCACCGGAAGGAGTTGTTTCATGAATTGTTGTACTATTTATGCAGGCAAACAACGTTGATGGATCATCGGTTGATGCTATGATAAGTTTTTCACCAATGATTTGCAGCACGTGCCGGGGTCTGAAAAAATATGCTTGCGGAAAGCCGGTATAGTCAGCAATCAGCGGGTTGGCCGGCAACGGTTGCGGCGTTATTTCATTTTTAAGATCATAGGAAAGATATCCAAATAACCAGTCGTGCTGCTGATCAACAAATGCTTTCAGGGAAGTAAATACATTTCCGCCTTCAGGTGCAAAGGAATGGATAGCACCGGTTGCTACCAGGCAGTCAATTTCAGGATGAAAATGAGTATAAGCATTATGATCAATAAAAACTGCGGGAGAAATATCTGCGGCCCAGTGCAACAGTTTTTTTTTGAGGAGCTTGATATCTCCTGCTGGAAATGCTGCAGAATTCCGCATGAAAGTCAAATTTGCATGATCAAAACAGAGGGCAGCAAGAGGAAATCAGAAGATTAACAAACATCAGCCAACTGAAAAGGGTTGACGTCGTAACATGAAGCATCAGTAATCATCATCGTCGTCGTCAGAAAAGGTTTCTGACAAATCATCTTCCATTTTAAAATCATCTTCCATTTTAAAATCATCATCATCTCCCAAATCGTCTTTACGTGATTTCTTGATGGGCTGAATATCGTCTTCATCATGCATAAACTCCTTCAGATCATCATCCAGGTCATCCTTTGGTTTCTTGCGGCTAACGGTAGCCGGTCCAATACTTTTTGCCGGGAGTTTTTTTACGGCAGGAACCGTCTTCTTTGTTGCTTTTGAAGGAGAAGCCGCTTTAGGAGTTGCCTTTTTCGTATTTGCTTTTGCAGCTTTAGCCGGTGCAGATTTCTTTGCAACTTTCTTAGCAGGGGCTTTTCCTTTGGAGATTTTCATGCAGAAAAATTTAGATCGTAAATTTTGAACTAAGTTTTGAGATTTTCAAATTTTTTCCAACGAAAAAAATGCGGCCATTTCCTTCATCAATTCATCATTGCCGCATGCCGGCAATTGCCGCCCAGAGCAATCTCGCGAAAGATCCGCAATGCTGCAAAATAGTTATGTTACAGTATGGTAATCAGGAGATGAAAAAATAAAATACATCACCTTGTCCGAAGCAGTTCTTGGTCCGGCACCAGTCTGCTTTCGCAGTCAAATCCGGATGGTGCACTCAGCATTACAGGAATATATTTTATAATGTATTCACGAAAACCTTGCGGCATGACTATTTCTCAATTGTCAGAATGCAACCAGCTCATCTCTGCCTGCCCCAATGGAAATAATGGAAACCGGCACGCCTGTCTTTTGCTTCACATACTCCATAAATGCATGTAATGATTCCGGCAAATCAGCTGCTTTCTTCATACCGTGATTTGTTTTCCAGCCCGGCAACGATTCATACACGGGATCAATAGGAGCGGAAGTAATATCGAATGGCACGGCACTGGTTACTGTTCCGTTAATAGCATATGCATTACACACCTTTATCTCGTCAAAAATATTCAACACGTCAGCTTTTGTAATAATAAGTTTGGTGACGCCATTGAGCATACAAGTGTAATTAACTGCCACAAGATCGAGCCATCCGCAACGGCGCGGCCTGCCTGTGACAGCGCCGAATTCATGCCCTGCTTTTCGCAGTGCTTCGCCGGTTTCATCGGACAACTCAGTCGGAAACGGTCCGCCGCCAACCCTTGTGCAGTAAGCTTTGATGATACCCATCACATCCCGGATGGCAGTTGGCGGAATACCGAGGCCGGTACAGGCAGCGGCTGAAATTGTATTAGATGAAGTGACAAACGGGTAGGTTCCAAAATCAATATCCAACATTGAGCCCTGTGCTCCTTCAGCCAGCACGTGTTTACCTTCTTTCAGCTTTTCATTGATGAAATACTCACCAGACACCATATCAAGAGAACGCAGGTATTCCACGCCTTCAAACCATTGCTGTTCCAGCTGATTAAAATCAGCAGCATAGTTATAAAGTGTCAGCAGATCGAGATGTTTCTTTTTAAGATTTGCATATAAAGCAGGGAGTTCCGGCGAAGCAAGGTCGCCAACACGCAAACCATTGCGGCCCGTCTTATCCATATAAGCCGGTCCGATTCCCTTTAGTGTTGAACCGATTTTTTCTTCCCCCTTGGCTGCTTCGGAAGCAGCATCAAGCAGGCGATGGGTGGGAATAATGAGATGTGCTTTTCGCGATAGCTTCAGTTTTTTTTTCAGGTCGATGCCAATAGCTTCCAGTTCTTTGGCTTCTTTGAGAAATTCAATCGGGTCTATTACGACGCCATTGCCGATCAGGTTACAGGGCCTTTCACAAAATACGCCAGACGGAATGGTACGTAATACAATTCGCCTTCCTTCAATATTGAGGGTATGCCCTGCATTGGGGCCACCCTGGAACCGGGCAACAACATCATAGTCAGGGGCAAGGAAATCAACAATTTTGCCTTTGCCTTCATCACCCCATTGCAAACCCAGCAACACATCAACAGCCATAGTATGTTTATTGAATTTTTGAAATCAGTTAATGATTCATTTTAGTGGCCAGTATAATCAGCTTTTGTAAGCATCGTTTAGCAGGAGCATGGCATCCGCAGTACGGCCGGCAATCTTAAAATAACTTTCGAGCCGCGTCATAACCAGTAGTTTTTTGAGTTGATCGGAAACATTACACAGCACAAGTTCTCCGCCCTGCTCCACAATTTTATTGCGGGAAGCAACGAGGAAATTGAGACAGGTGCTGTTAACAAATTCAAGGCTTTTCAAATCAAAAATGAATTTTCTTTCATTTCCGGAAAGCCCTTCTGCAATCCTGTTGCGGATTTGCGCGGTCTGCTGCTCATGCATCAACTTGCCCTGCAGCATCATGATTACTGTTTGCTCCACTTTCTGAACTACATAATCCATCTATGCAAGTTGATTTTTAACAAACGGCTTTCGCTTTCCCTGTCTGGCAGCAGCATCCTTTTTTTGTTTGGTGTGCTGAAGGTTGTCTTTGGCATCACATCCACGGCAATGACCGTACAAAATCAGGGAATGGTGATCAATTTCAAAATTCAGCAAATCGCCCATGCGCGTCGTGATCTGGTGAATCCTCGGGTCACAGAATTCCAGCACCTTATGGCAATCAAGGCAGATCAGGTGATCGTGCTGGCGGAAACCGTATGACTTTTCAAATCGTGCCTGGTTATTCCCGAACTGATGCCTGGTAATTAATGCACATTCCTGCAACAAGTCGAGCGTATTATACACTGTAGCGCGGCTTACATTGTAATGCTTCTTCTTCATTTCAAGGAAAAGGGATTCCGCATCAAAATGATCATTGCGCGAATAAATCTCTGTCAGGATCGCAAACCGCTCCGTGGTTTTCCGCTGATGATTTAATTCGAGGTATTCAGCAAAGAGCTGTTGGACCTGCGGTAGTAGATTTTCCTGTTTCATTATTTCCTTGAAAGGACAAACGTAAGTTAAAACCATGCAATCATCAAATGGCATTTTTCCACCATTATGGAGTGATCAGGGATATCAGGCTTATCCGTATGCTGTTAATTCATGGAAGGTTGTTCTTCAAACCGGGCGACGCTTAAGATGCCGTCGAGCTGGCGCAACTTATCCATCAGTTCAGTAAGGTGGAAGGTGTCCTTTACAAAGACTTTAATGATACCTTCAAAGATGCCATCCTTGGTATCAATGGTTATTGACTGCATATTTACTTTAAGGTCGCCGGAAATCACATTGGTAATTTTCTGCATAACACCAACATCATCAATGCCTGTCAACTTGAGTCCGGTGAGGAAGGCTATCTGATGCTGCTTGGTCCACTTCGTGCGCACAATGTCATAACCATATTTTGAAATGGCATTTATAGCCCGCGGGCAATTGGTTCTGTGGATTTCGATATCCTTATTCTTGTTTACAAATCCGAACACATCATCACCGGGAATAGGTTTGCAACAGCCGGCCAGGTTGTAATCCACCGTTTCTGCGCCATCACCAAATACAAACAGGCTGGAATTGCTGACCAGTTTGTTTTTAATGGCGAGTTCCACATTTTCATCCGTTGTTTTAGACTGATCTTTCAATTCAATATTATCACCTACCCGGATGAAGTTATCCATATCGCTGATTTTGAAATTACCGACGCTGATGCTGTAAAACAGGTCGTTGACAGCGGGTATCTTAAAAAAGTCGAGCACCTTATGGAGGTTATGGGAATTGAAGGCAACCTTTTTTTCCCGGAAGATATTTTCCAGCGCTTTTTTCCCTATTTCCACAATACGTTTTCTTTCCGCCTTCAATACATTCTTGATGCCTGATTTAGCTTTGGCTGTAACTACATATTGAAGCCAATCTTCAGCCGGTTTCTGTTTTTTTGAGCTGAGTATCTCAACCTGATCGCCATTGGACAACTGATAACTGATCGGTACTATTTTATGATTCACTTTTGCGCCAATGCAACGCTGCCCGATATCGGAATGAATCTCAAAAGCAAAATCGAGCACCGTAGATTTGGCGGGTAAGATTTTCAGTTCTCCTTTTGGCGTGAAAACATAAATTTCCTCCGCAAACAGGCTCAGTTTAAAATCATCAATAAAATCAAGTGTGTTGGTGTCCGGGTTTTCCAGCAATTCGCGGATCTTTTTCAGCCATTCATCAATAGATGTGTCGGAGCTTTGTTTCTCCTTGTATTTGTAATGTGCCGCATATCCTTTCTCTGCAATTTCATTCATGCGCTCGGTGCGTATCTGCACTTCCACCCAGTTTCCTTCTGGCCCCATCACAGTAGTATGCAGTGCTTCATAGCCATTTGCTTTAGGGTTGGAGATCCAGTCGCGCAGCCGGTCAGGATTAGGCCGGTAAATATCTGATACGATAGAATAGACACGCCAGCAATCTGATTTTTCATTTTCGTGTTCCGTTTGTATGATGATACGGATCGCGAATTTGTCATACACCTCTTCAAACGGAACGCCTTGTTCGCGCATCTTTCGCCAGATAGAGTACACCGTTTTAAGCCTTCCAAAAATTCTGAAGTTGATATGCTGGCTGGTCATCTCATCTTTAATCGGTTTGATGAATTCAGCAATGAGTCTGTTTCGTTCTTTTTTCGACTCAATAATTTTATCAGAAATCTGGCTGTAGATCTTTGGTTCGCTATATTTCATTGCCAGATCTTCCAACTCAGATTTTATCTCGAATAAACCAAGCCGGTGTGCCAGTGGCACATACAGGTAGATAGTTTCAGATGCAATTTTAATCTGTTTGTTGCGCGGCATGGATTCCATGGTGCGCATATTATGCAACCGGTCCGCCAGTTTGATCAGGATCACCCTCACGTCTTTTGAGAGTGTAACCATGATCTTGCGGATATTCTCTGCCTGAATGTATCCGTGCACATCGAAAATCACAGAAATCTTGGTGAGGCCTTCAATAATCTCCGCTATGGCTTTCCCGAATTCCCTTTCAATATCTTCCAGTGTTACTTCTGTATCCTCCACTGTATCATGGAGCAAGGCGCAGATCACACCCGTGGCTCCCAGCCCGATCTCATTGGCAACAATCTGTGCCACGGCCAGCGGATGGAGGATGTATGGCTCACCTGATTTTCTACGGATGTCCTTGTGCGCATCATAGGCTATCTCAAAAGCAAGGCGGATCATTTTCCGGTCACCTTTCTGTAATTGCGGTTTCAGCGCCTGCAATAGTCTGCGGTATTGATGGAGAATCTCCTTCTTTTCATGCTCCTGGATGGAGATGGCAGGTGTGACCGGTGACTTCGGCATGGTAATTTTTGCCTTTTCAGTTTGCATGGCGTATGCCCTCCTGCCGGGACTAGTTTTTATTTACTTGAGTAAATTTAACAAACGGTTAAAGATATTCAATTGCCATTTTCTTTCACGCGGCATTGAAGGAGTTGCCGTGCCTGAACTATTACACGCTGGAGATCAAGTCTAAAATGTTAATTAAAAATCATCGCTGTTTCGAAACTCTTCTTTATTTTGCAGTTTATGAAATCTAAGATCAAAGTAGTAATAGCAGATGACCATCAGATATTCATTGAAGGGATCAAGTCACTGATCAGGGATTCTGAAAAAGTTGCATTGGTTGGTGAAGCCCGTGATGGAACGTCCCTGATGCAGGTCTTAAAGCTTAAGGTTCCGGACGTGGTGCTGATGGATGTAGGTATGCCTAATATGAATGGAATTGAAGCCACGCGCAAGATCAGGGCGCAATTTCCCGACATGAAAATTCTCGGGCTCACCATGTCAGATGATGCGGATTCTGTATCCGAAATGATGCGTGCCGGCGCATTGGGCTACCTGCTTAAAACAACCGGGAAAGCGGAATTGATCAATGCAATTGCTCATGTTTACAAGGGTGAGAAATATCTGAGTGCCGAAATGTCGATGAAACTGATTGAAAAAATGTTTGATGAAAATGAGAAGGAGCCGGTAGCCAATCTTCCGCGCAAGGCAGAGATAACCAAACGTGAACTGGATATTGTGCGGTTGATTGCACAGGAACTGACCAATGTGGAGATAGCAAAAAAACTGAACAACAGTCCAATGACTATCATTACCCATCGTAAAAACCTGCTGCGCAAACTTGGTGTGAAGAATACAGCAGGTTTGGTGAAATATGCGGTGATGAATGGCCTGCTGGAAAATTAGCATTTCCATACGTTGTATATTCCTCCAGATTTACCCCGCTTCCGGCGGGGTTTTTTGTGCCCTGAACTTTCTTTGAAAAAAAATTATCAAAAATTTGGTTTAGTAAAAAAGTTACCTACTTTTGGGTAATCATTTAGTTCATTTAAAGAATTGCCGCTCAAGCACACTCCCTCTTCCGGATAGTTTTTGGTGTTTTACTTTCCGGTTTTGTCCTGATACAATCCCCCCCCCCGGAGCGCTTGAGCGGCTTTTTTATTCTTATCTATATCTCCCCGCTAATTACAGCACTGTAACCGGTGGCATCATCTTCCGTCCTTACCGCGTATTCAAGCCACAAATCATTACCTTTGCGGCTTTCCGTGACAACTTTGATATGAGATGGGTGTGACTTGCGGATATGGCGTAATTGGTAGCCGCGCCAGACTTAGGATCTGGTGCCGAAAGGCGTGGGGGTTCGAGTCCCTTTATCCGCACAAGTAAGAGAGGTGCACGCTGTGGCAGCATGTAGCGAAATGGGAACGAGCAGTGCCGTATTATGGGCAGACGCATCCCGGCCGAGTCGGGATGGAGCAGGGCGTGGGGGGTTGAGTCCCGTGTCTTTAAGACTTAAAATTATTTTTTCACAGAAACGTCTGGGGTTAAAATCAGCTGGTTTCTGTGAATATTTCATACTTAAAACCAAGAACCAGAAAAGTGAACATCACACAAGAACAAATGAATGATAACCACCTGAAGCTGGTGGTAAATGTTATTCCGGAAGATTATGCAACGAAGCTGGAAGGAGAAATCAAGTCGCTGAGTAAAAAAATGAATGTGAACGGCTTCAGACCCGGCAAGGTGCCGGTTGGCATAGCAAAGAAGATGTATGGCAATTCAGTTTTGGCCGAACAACTTGATAAGTTGCTGAATGATTCAGTGCTGGCGTATATCAGGGAACATGATCTGAAAGTGCTGGGTCAACCGATTCCTTATGAAGTCAGGCAGCAACAATTTGATGTGAACCGGCTGCAGGCGTATGATTTTGGATTTGAACTGGGACTGATTCCGCCATTTGAGTTGCCGTTGATCGATGGCAAGACGATGGACAGGCATGTGCTTGAGATCAGCGACGAAATGATTACTGAAGAGATGGAACGACTCAGGTCAATTCACGGTGAGCGGAGTTACCCGGAAACAGTTGGGCTAGATGACATTCTATACGGAGAATGGAAAGAACTGGATGAAAATGGTGAAATAAAGGATGGGGGAATAAATGCAACCTCCTCTTTTAATATCAAGTTGGTAAAAGATGAGGTATCCAGGCAATTGCTTACAAACCTGAAAAAGAAAGAGAGTACCGATCTGTCTGTTAAGACGGCATTTGATAATAATATGGAGTTGATCATTCATAATATTCTGAAAACGGATCATCATACAGCCGAACACATGCATGACCGCTTCCGTTTTTCACTGATCAATATCAGTCATGTTGAGAAAGCTGCTGCTGACCAGGATTTTTTCAATAAGGTGTATGGTGAAGCGGTAGTTCATTCAGAAGAAGAATGGAAGGCCCGTGTCCATTCCGATCTTAAACAAGAGTATGATAAGTTTGCCAATACGCGGTTTGAAAGACAGATACAGGATTACCTGCTGGCGGAAACAAGTATGAACCTGCCGGTTGATTTCCTCCGAAAGCTGATCAATTCCAACCGGCAGTCGGATACAGAAGAACTGAATGATGCGCAAATCGCGCAGGCCATGCAGCAGGTTAAGTGGGACCTGATTCACGACAAGCTTTTACGCGATAACAACATAAGTATCACTCCTGATGAAATAAGTGCCAGGGTTAAATTGGATATTACCAATTATTACGGAGGCGCATCAGCTTTCGAGAATGATCCCGGAGCGCTGGACAGGCTTGCCAATTCGCTCCTGAATGATGAAAAATATCTGGCAAGAATCCAAGACCAGGTAATGAACGATAAAATCTTTGAAGTGTTGAAGAGCAAAATTACAGCGGTTGAAAAGCCCGTTAGTGAACACGAATTTTTTCACCATTAAAATCTAAAACCTAACGATATGTATCAAAATGAATTCATGAAGTATGCAGTGGGCCACAAAGGCATGGACACGATGCATCTTGAAAATTATATGCGTAAATCTGTTACCGGGCTGACTCCTTACATTATCGAAGAGCGTCCGATGAATGTGGCATCCATGGATGTTTTCTCACGCCTTATGATGGACCGGATTATTTTTATGGGAGAAGCCATTAATGATTACGTGGCGAACGTGATTCAGGCTCAGCTGTTATTCCTTGATTCCGTAGACTCAAAGCGCGATATCCAGATATATATCAACAGCCCTGGCGGATCTGTTTATGCAGGACTTGGTATTTATGATACCATGCAATATATCAACCCGAATGTGGCCACCATTTGTACGGGTATGGCTGCATCCATGGCGGCCGTATTGTTGTGTGCTGGCGGCAAAGGAAGCCGCACCGGATTAAAACATTGCCGTGTAATGATTCATCAGCCAATGGGCGGGGCGGAAGGCCAGGCCAGTGATATCGAAATAATGGCCAAGGAAATAATGAAAACGAAGCGTGAACTGTATGAAATCATCGCCCTGCATACAGGCCAGCCGATTGAAAGGGTGGAAAAGGATTCAGACCGTGACTACTGGATGAAATCGGAAGAAGCCAAAGACTATGGTATGATTGATGAAGTGCTGATCAGAACAAAAGACAAAAAAGATAAAAAGTAAAAGGAGGTACCGCCATTCCCCTCCATTCAGATGCAACGGAATGATGGATTTTATTCTCTGTTAAACAGGAGCCATTGAAAGATAACAATATGAAAAAGACAGCTGAAAAATGTTCGTTTTGCGGAAAGCGCAAAGAAGATACGCTTATCCTTATATCCGGACAAGATGCGTACATCTGTGAAAGCTGTGTGGAGCAGGCACTCACTATCATTGAAGAGGAACTGGGTGAGCGCAAGCATGGTGCAACAATGACCACAGCGCCGGAATACAAGACGCCGGAAGAGATTAAGACATTTCTCGACCAATACATCATTGGACAGGAAGACGCGAAAAAAGTGTTGGCTGTTGCTGTGTATAACCATTATAAGCGGCTTGATCAGATTGGCAAGGATGATGTGGAAATTGAGAAGTCAAACATCATGATGGTGGGCGATACGGGAACGGGCAAAACATTGCTGGCCCGAACCATCGCGCGGTTTCTCAATGTGCCATTCGCCATTGTAGACGCAACGGTATTTACGGAAGCGGGGTATGTTGGGGAAGACGTGGAAAGCATACTGACCCGCCTGCTGCAGGTTTGCGATTACAATATTCAGGCGGCTGAAAAAGGAATCATTTATATTGATGAGATTGATAAGATTGCCAGGAAGAATGATAACCCTTCCATCACGCGCGATGTATCGGGCGAAGGCGTGCAGCAGGGATTGCTGAAATTGCTGGAGGGTACTGATGTGCTGGTTCCTCCGCAGGGTGGCAGAAAGCATCCTGAACAGAAGATGGTGAAGATGAATACAACACACATCCTGTTTATCTGTGGCGGCGCTTTTGAAGGCATTGATAAGATCATTGCCAAACGCAACAAAACGCACGTCATCGGTTATAAGCTGGATAAAGAACGTGATAAAGTTGATCGCGGCAACCTTATTCAATACGTTACACCACAGGACATAAAAGGATTCGGATTGATTCCTGAACTGGTTGGCCGCGTTCCCATCGTTACCTATCTCGAGCCGTTGGATAAAGATGCACTGTTGCGTATCCTCACCGAACCGAAGAATGCCCTTGTGAAGCAGTATAAGAAACTGTTTGAACTGGAAGGCGTTCAACTCACCTTTGAAAATGCCGCATTGGAATTTATCGTAGAGAAGGCTATTGAATACAAGCTTGGTGCACGCGGATTGCGGTCGATATGCGAAGCCATCATGACGGATATTATGTTCACCATTCCCTCTAAAAAGGACATTAAGCAGTTTACTGTTACGCTTGAGCTGGCACAAGAAAAGATTGATAAATCTAAATTGCGCCACCTGAAGGTTGCCTGAGCGCATGAGCAGTTAGATTATTTTCTAAAGTTCAGTCGTTGGGATTCGGGTGGTCATTACGTTTTATCTTCCATAAACGACGAGCAAATATGAAGCTACTGGTTGCGGTTTTGGTGCTGATGAATTTCAGAGCAGCTGCACAAACACATACTGAAACCGGCGCATTGTTACCCGGTGGTGCATATGACAATATCTATCTGCAACCACTGCAATCTGATTCAAATGTTTCCGGTTTTGTAATCTGGATTAAGCAGGAAGTGAAACCGCATCTGCATGCAACGCATTCTGAAAATGTATTTATTTTAGAAGGTGCGGGTAAAATGCTTCTTGGCGGTAAGACCATCGAAGTTAAAGCGGGGGATTTAATTTACATACCTCCCCAAACTGTGCATGCGTTGAGAGTTACTTCTGCAACACCCATGAAAGTGCTTTCAATACAGGCGCCTGAATTTGATGGTAAGGACCGCTTGTTTGTTGACCTTGCCTGGTAACCTGGCCATCATCACAGCTGTTTAGACCATATTCAATGTTTCCTATTCCGCTAATGGCAAGGACAGTTGTGGTAAACAGCGCGATATGTGCGAAAAACAAATTGACCACTTTTATCTTTTTCGATAGTACCGTGATTGTATGAATCCTTTCATGAAATTATGCCTTCCTTCTTCTGCCAATACTATTGAATTGAATAAACTATCATACTCCGGCAAACTTGTCGTATTAATTGCTGCAACTACACTGAAAAACCTGTACATCAGCCATAAAAGCAGCTGTTGATAAAGATTTCGCGGAAGGAAGAAATCAGCCATAAGCAAACAGCCATCTTGTTTTAATACAACAGTCAGCGAATGCACGAATTCCATGGCCTCCTGTTGCTGCATGCAGTCGATCACAAAGAAAGCCAATACGGCATCATATTTTTTTTGAGGTGGAATGCTTTGGTGCGTTCCGGCTATAAATTGAACCTGATCAACATATTCAGCCCGTATTTTTTTTCTGGCAAGCTCCAGCATTTTAATGGAGGGATCAATGTAGTCCATGTTGAGCGCCGGATCTATACGCAACAGGTGCGTCAACAAGGTTCCCGTTCCTTCGCCCATTAATAAAACTGATCCGCCGGCAGGTATCTTATGCAGGAATACTTTTTTCGCCGCCTGTAATTTATTGCCAAATATAATTTTAGCGAGTCCATCATAATAAGGCGCAATATGATTGAAATTGGCTGGCAAGTGAAGGGCTATCGCGCGAAGTTAAGCATATGGCAACCACTGAATCTGCGGAATGGCCATTTATATAAGCCGCACCAATATTTGAAGAACAAGCCTGCCGGGAAGCATATGCTTGCTGCAGCACTGCATTGCTGCGTTTTTGCGCATTGATACCTGATGCCTGCCATGAACGAAACCTGTAGCCCCGGCAGGAATCGAACCTGCATTTAAAGTTTAGGAAACTTCCGTTCTATCCATTGAACTACGGGGCCGGAGAATCGTATTGAAACCGGCTGCAAAAATAATTTTATTCCATGATTTGTCATGTAATGCATATTCTTGCCGGATAACTTCCGATAAAATCTGACGGTCATGAATAAATCCCAAACCCGCAATCTCCTGCTCAACAGAATTTTCTTGTGGAAATATATTGGACAGACTACCATCATCGTGCTGGGAGTTTTTTCCGCAGCATTGGGGCTTAAAGGATTTTTGCTGCCTTCCGGATTCCTCGATGGCGGCGTAACGGGAATCTCATTGCTGTTGAATCGTATGTTTGGTATCCAGCTCCCGATATTGATTCTTACCATCAATATACCCTTCATCCTGTTGGGCTATCAGCAGGTGTCGGTCTTATTCGCATTTAAAACAATGGCTGCCATTGCCGGGCTTGCTATCGTGCTTGCTTTAGTTCCTTTTCCTGAAGTAACTTTTGATCCATTGCTGGTCTCTGTTTTCGGTGGTTTTTTCCTGGGGGCCGGTATTGGCCTTTGCATTCGTGGTGGTGCGGTGATTGACGGCACTGAAGTACTTGCCATTTATATCAGTAAAAAATCAACGTTGTCTGTCGGTGATGTGATCATGATTTTCAATTTATTGCTCTTCAGTACCTCAGCATTGCTGATCGATATTGAAACAGCCATGTATGCCATGCTCACCTACCTGGCAGCAGGTAAGACGGTGGATTTTATTATTACCGGTATTGAAGAATATACCGGTGTAACCATTATATCTGAGCACAGTGAAGCCATCCGTAAGGTAGTAATTCAAAAGCTCGGCCGTGGCGTAACGATCTATAATGGAAAAAGGGGTTTTGGCAGTCATCATCATCATGACCTTCACCTGGATATTATTTTTACCGTCATTACGCGGCTGGAGGTGCAGAAGCTGAAAAATGAGGTGGAGAAGGTGGACCGGCATGCATTTATTATTCAACAGGCAATCAGTGATACGAGAGGTGGTATGGTTAAAAAACGGCCGCTGCATTAGCAGCCCGCAAACTGCTCCAGGCAAAATGATGGATGTGTTTCACGCGCCATTGCCGGGTAGTTGGCTAATGATAAGATAAATGAAATTCAACTATACATGGCTGCTGTGTGCAGGGTTGGTGGTAACCTCCTGTCTGCGACAGTCAGGCAATAACATTCCTTCAAGCAAATCAGATAAGATGGAGTCAAATCAGGAGATTAAAAATGCCTACACCAACCAACTCATCCATGAAAGCAGTCCGTATCTGTTGCAGCATGCACACAATCCGGTAAACTGGTATCCCTGGGGTGAAGCAGCATTGGATAAGGCCAAATCCGAAAATAAGTTATTGATCATCAGCATCGGCTATTCCGCCTGTCACTGGTGCCACGTGATGGAGCATGAGTCTTTTGAAGATACTGGAACGGCGAAAATAATGAATGAAAATTTTGTCTGTATAAAAGTGGATCGTGAAGAGCGCCCGGATATTGACCAGGTGTATATGAATGCTGTTCAGCTGATGACAGGCAGTGGAGGCTGGCCGCTCAACTGTATTGCATTGCCTGATGGACGGCCTATTTACGGCGGCACTTATTTTCCACGCAAGCAGTGGCAGAATGTACTCCTGAATCTTGCCGATCTTTACAAGAATGACCCTCATAAGGCTGATGATTATGCAGAGAAACTAACAGCCGGAATTCAGCAAAGTGATCTGATCAAATTAAATGCAGAGCCGGTTGAATTCAGTTACAAAACAATTGATGAAACCGTCGAGCGATGGCGGCCATATTTTGATGAAGTGGATGGCGGGCCATCGCATGCACCCAAGTTCCCGCTGCCCAACAACTATCAGTTCCTGCTCCGGTACGCTGTGGCAAACGTTGATGTTTCCGTAAAAAAGCAGGTTGATCTAACCTTAAAGAAGATGGCATTTGGCGGCATCTATGATCACCTGGGCGGTGGTTTTTCACGCTATTCGGTTGATTCATTATGGAAAGTACCACACTTTGAAAAGATGCTGTACGATAATGCACAGTTAATTTCGCTTTATTGTAATGCGTACCGTGAAAATGCTGATCCGCTATACAAGTCAGTTGTTTACGAGACGCTGGAGTGGATCAACCGTGAAATGACTACGGATGAAGGTGCATTTTATTCGGCGCTTGATGCCGATGCTGAAGGGAAGGAAGGCAAATATTATATATGGACGAAAGAAGAATTGCAAAGCATACTGCAAAATGACTTTCCAATATTCGCGGCATATTACAACGTGAATGAAAACGGACTATGGGAGGATGATCATTATATTCTGCTGCGGAAAGAATCTGATCAGCATGTGGCGGCAACCTTTGGTATGCGTGAAGAAGCATTGAACAATAAGCTGCAGGTGATGAAACAAAGATTGCTGGCAGTGCGCGAACAACGCATTCATCCCGGGCTGGATGATAAAACGCTAACTTCCTGGAATGCTATGATGGTGCGCGGATATGTGGATGCTTATACAACTTTTGATGAGCCACGATTTCTGGCAGCAGCGGTTCGCAATGCGCAGTTCATTTTTAGCAGGCAGTTACGGCCTGATGGCGGCTTGCAGCACAGTTATAAAAACGGAACTTCTTCCATCAACGGTTTTTTGGAAGACTATGCATTTGTAATCGATGCATGCATAGCTCTATACGAAGCAACTTTTGATCTGCAATGGCTGGAAAAGGCACGGCAGCTAACGGATTATGCGGTCATTCATTTTTATGATGCGAAAGAGGGTACCGGCATGTTCTGGTTTACCTCTGATGTTGATGCCGCCCTGATTGCGCGAAAGATGGAGTTGCAGGATAATGTGATTCCTTCCTCCAATTCAGTAATGGCGCATAATCTTTTCCTGCTGGGCAATTACTTTGATAGCCAGCAATACCTGGGCATTGCTGCCCAAATGATGCACACTATGCAGGGAAGCGTGGTGAAATGGGGAAGCAGTTACGCTAATTGGTGTATGCTGCTGATGAACTATGCTGCTCCTTTCTACGAAGTTGCTGTGATAGGGAAAGATGCGGTAAACAGAAGGATTGAATTTGGTAAATATTATCTGCCTGATATTATGTTATCTGGCAGTTTGGGAGAAAGCACCTTGCCATTGCTGGAGCATAAATATGTAAAGGATGAAACCTTGATTTATGTGTGCGTGAACAAGTCATGCCGTTTACCGGTCAAAAACGTGGAAGATGCCGTTAAGCAGATAAAGAAAAATTAAAGCAGTTGAAGCCGGTTTGAAGAAGTACTGAACCGGCTTATGATAAAGTGAGCAAACACTTCACCGCATTACTTTGCACATAGAATTATTCAGGCCTTAAACAGTAAGTGCTTTCTGGTGTTCTTTCATTACTTCCATAGGAGGATTAAAGTAACCGTAGGTTATGTGAGGAAATTCTTCCTTGATCAGATCCATTACCTTTTTTACACCCAAAACTTCTCCGGTATCGCTGATGCCAATTCGTTCAAGGTACCAGTCGGGATCAATATTGAAATTCCGCCATTGAATCATATTCAGATCCGTGTCGCGGATAAATTGACGGAGCGATTCATATTCTTCTCGGCTGTCTGTCATGCCCGGAAAAACAAAATAGTTGACTGAAGCCCAGCCATTGTACCTGCGCACCACTTTAATCGACTCTGCAAGGGCTTCAAATGAATAATTGTTCGGAAGGTAATATGCTTCATAGATATGCTTCCTGACGCTGTTGGTGCTTACGCGAATGCTGTTCAGTCCTGCTTTGCAAAGTTGCTCAACAGCGTCCGGCATGCTGCCATTCGTGTTGATGTTGATGCTGCCTTTTTGTGTTTTTTTCCGGATCGCGCGGATGGAATCGCGGATGGTTTCCCACATCAGCAATGGTTCGCCTTCACAACCCTGTCCAAAACTAATGATGGGGCGTGGAGCATTTTCGAGATGATCTATTGTGTACTCGGAAATTTCCTTTGCTGTCGGCTTAAATGTTAAACGTTCCTGTGTGCTCTGAATGCTCTCTTCTTCAGGTTGAAAGGAAATACAGCCAATGCAGTTGGCATTGCAGGCAGGTGAGGTAGGAACAGGTGCTTCAAACCTGTTGAGGAAGAAATTCCGCGCTGCAGGGCAGAAATAAGTCAGCGCACAATTGTTTCCTATGTGCCGCAACAGCCTGTTACCGGGAAATTTCGCAGTCAGCTGCTTAACGCCTTCTTCCACCAGCAAGTGATTAAATCCTTTTGGTTCCTGCCGGATATCAGCGTCAATCCGTACAGCCGGAACATAGTATTTGCCATCGAGCCAGCCGACAGCGGTATAAGCAAATAGCGGAAGCGTTGGTGCATCGTTGTTTTCTTTCACATAACTCGAGAGGTAAAGCTGTGTATGCGCCGGAGCCATTTGTGCCGCCACAGCAACACCTTTATCGCAAAAGGTAAGTGCGCCTGTTTTTTTGTTAAACCCAATCGGTACACGGCCAGGTAATTCAAAAAGATCACTGCCTTCGGGCAATTCAATAAAATCATCAACTGTTAATGCAACGGCATCAAAACCGGAACGGCCCGACATCAGCAACGCCGGATCATCGCTGATCTGTCCGTTGCCATCCGAATAAACGAGGTTAGGGATGCGTTTTGGTTTTGACATGGAAGTTCAGGTGTTGAAGGTTCATGTTCTATACATGCAAACCGAAGTTTGTTTTGAGGCAACACACCGGGTGATGTATAAGTTTTTCAGGCCAAACAGTGGTATTATGGTAATAATATTTCTTATTTTACAACTGTACAAGCATTCATTATTAACCGGAAGTAATCAGGAGAAACGATGCTCCCGTGCTTAAAAAAATTAATCAACGATGCCTTCTTGTCCTTCCGCGATCTCATTCAAGGATGGTCGTCTCAGAACTGCCTCATTCACTGACTGCGAATCGGCCTGTTGTACATTATCATCAAACATGCGCTGACTTAATCCCATCAGGTTGCAGAGTTTGTACAGCATACGGGCGCCTACGTTGGCATCCCATTCTGTTTCACCTGGAACAACCTCGTTTAAATCAAATCCAATGATCCGCCTTCCGGAACGAACTAATTTCAGCAGGAGATATACGGCTTGCTCAAATTCAAGTCCGCCGGCAACAGGTGTTCCGGTATTCGGGCAGAGTTTAGGATCAAGGCCGTCAATATCAAAACTCACATATACCAGCGCCGGAAGCTGGCTGATAATCCTGTCACAGCAATTTTTCCAGGTATCACCTTCATACAATGCCCTTTTCAGATCGGCATCAAAAAAAGTTTTTACGCGGCCGTCTGCAGCATGTATCACATCCAGTTCTTCCTGGCAATAATCGCGAATGCCAACCTGCACCAGTTTATCTACTGCACGAACCTGTAAAGCATTGTACATGATGGATGCATGAGAATAGGTGAATCCTTCATAAGCTTTTCTCAGGTCACAATGTGCATCAATCTGCAGTATGCCGAAGGAAGGATAAACTTCTTCCAACGCCAGCAAAAATCCCAGGGGTGTGCTGTGATCACCGCCGAGCAATCCGGGCAATTTGCCTTTGTGCAGTATTGCACGGATTTCCTCCTGCACCCAGTCTTTTAAACCCGTTCCTCCCAGGTTAATCTGCTCCTGCATTTTTTTAAGTGATTTATCAGATGCAGGATCCACACCATCTTCCAGCAAGGACAGATAGTTTTCTGCCTTGGTGCGCAATTCCTTGCTCCACCTGGCAATTTGTTTATTCACCTTTTTCAGATAGATGCCATGTTTCCATGCGCCATGGACATCTACATCATATAAATCAACCTGTCGTGATGCCGCGAGTATTGCGGCAGGGGCCTTGGCTGTTCCGGCATTGTAAGAAACAGTCACTTCCCATGGCACAGGTAATATTACAATATCAGATTCCTCTTCCGTAAAGGGTAAACCGAACAATTGATTGCCTTCCGCAAGGCTGCTTGGGTCGAACGCCGCAATTTTTTCTTCCTTATTCATGGTAAAAAAAGTATGATAGAATGCTCAAAGATAGCATAACTACATGGATGAAAGCTCAGGATACCGGTTCAAATCGATTGGTCATGGCCGTGAAAATTTTCTGAAAGGACGGAGAACGATGCAGAAGGAGAGTCATGGAAGATAGCGTGGCCACTGTATGGATAATCCTTTCCAGGCAGTTTTTCTAACCGTTGGGCCCTAATGCAGGGGAGTGATTCCTTTGGAATGTTGTAGTTTTGACAGCCGAAATTAACGCCCATGAAAAAGATGCACATTGCTGGCCTGGTGCTCATTGCTGTTGCCATCGGGTTTATTGTGACGATGGCCAGCGATTACAGTCAGTACGAGACCTTTTCATCCGCCAAAGGAGAAACGAAGAAGGATTTTCATATAGTTGGCACCCTGGTGAAGGATCAGGCGCAGTTCTATGATCCGGTGAAGGACCCGAATTATTTTAGCTTCTACCTGCAAGACAAAAATGGTGATCAGTGCAAGGTTGTATTCAAAGGCACCAAGCCGCAGGATTTTGACCGGTCGGAACAGATAGTGCTCACGGGAAAAATGGAAGGATCTGAATTTCACGCCTCACACATACTGATGAAATGCCCTTCAAAATATAAGGTGGATGAACTGGAAGTAACGGAGTATAAATCAAACACCTGATGGAGATTCAGTTTGAGGGAGAGCATTTATTTCCCGGCCAGGTTGGCCAGCTTGCTGTTTATACGGCTTTTATATTCGCACTGATTGCAGCCATAGCATTTTTTATTGCAGCTTATTCGAAAAGAGAAGATCAGCGGCTTGCGTGGAAGCAGACAGCGAGAACAGCTTTTATTATTCATTGTATTGGCGTGCTGGTTATTATTGCAAGCCTCTATTACATCATTAAGAATCATTTCTTCGAATACTATTATGCATGGTCACATTCCAGCAAAGCATTGCCGATTAATTACCTATTGTCTTGTTTTTGGGAAGGTCAGGAAGGCAGTTTTCTGCTTTGGATGTTCTGGAATGCTTTCCTGGGCATCCTGCTGATTTTTACACTTAAGGAATCTGAAAGCCGCGTGCTGAGTGTATTTGCAGTGGTGCAGGGATTTCTGGGTTCTATGTTGTTGGGCGTTTATGTGTTTGGCTATAAAATCGGTTCTACACCTTTCACCCTTTTGCGCAATGAGATGGTTAATGCGCCTATTTTTCAGCGTGCCGACTACCTCAGTTTTATACAAGACGGTAATGGTTTGAATCCATTGCTGCAGAACTACTGGATGGTGATTCATCCGCCCATATTGTTTTTGGGATTTGCGACCACACTTATTCCGTTTTCCTTTGCTATGTCGGGCCTTATGAACCGTGAATTCTCTGCCTGGACCAAACCGGTGCTGCCCTGGGCATTGTTCTCTGCCGCTGTTTTAGGAACCGGTATAATGATGGGAGGTGCATGGGCTTATGAGTCACTCACCTTTGGCGGTTACTGGGCCTGGGATCCGGTGGAAAATGCTTCCCTGGTTCCGTGGCTCACGCTCATAGCAGGCGTGCATACGGCACTGGTGTACAATAAAACCGGCCGTTCACTCCGAACCACTTACATTTTCTTTCTGCTGACCTTCATCCTTGTTCTGTATTCTACCTTCCTTACACGCAGCGGTATTCTCGGCGATACTTCAGTACATGCCTTTACCGACCTGGGAATGAGTGGTCAGCTGATCCTGTATATGGCCGGACTTTCGATTCCTGCCATCATTTTGCTGGCTGTTTTCTGGAACAGGATTCCTTCTGTTAAGAAGGACGAGAACCTTTGGTCACGCGAATTTTTCATCTTCATCGGGTCATTGGTCTTCCTGCTTTCATCCCTCCACATTGCCTTTAATACATCATTACCGGTGTGGAATAAGTTATTCGGCACCAACCTGGCGATACCTTCTGATGCTGTTGCATTTTATAATAAGGTGCAGATCTGGGCTGCCGTTCTTATTGCCTTACTTTCGGCAACCTCACTGTATCTGAAATTCAAGCAGACCGAGTTCAGGCAGTTCTCCTTACGCCTCCTTATACTGTTGCTGATTGCCTTGCCGCTTACTGCCGTGATTG
Organism: Chitinophagales bacterium; assembly: GCA_019694975.1. NCBI lineage: Bacteria > Pseudomonadati > Bacteroidota > Chitinophagia > Chitinophagales > Chitinophagales bacterium. The sequence continues at coordinate 134,452 of JAIBAY010000001.1, read as the reverse complement.
CCTACGTTGCAGGGCTCCATGTCTTTTCCCATATCGTCCTGTTGTTTGCTGCCATCTTTGGTATTGTGGCCAACCTTTATTATTTCATAATTGTCTTATCAGGAAAATGGAAGCTGTCAGGTGCTGCTGTGGCACATCTGGGTTTTGCACTTACCCTGGCAGGAATTCTTTTCTCGTCTGCCAATAAAGAAGTCATCTCCAGCAATACGGCCGGCGTTGATTTTGGCAAGGAAATGAATGCTGCAGCCCAGCGATCTAACATGCTCCTCTACAAGAATGTGCCTGTGAAAATGCAGCAATACATGGTTACGTATGTTGGTGATTCTGTTGCACAGCCCAACTATTACTATAAGGTGAACTATGAAGTGTTCGACGAAGCAACCGGTGCATTAAAGGAACATTTTACCTTGTATCCTAATGCGCAGATTAACCCAAAGATGGGACTCATTGCCAACCCGGATACACGGCATTACATCAGCCGTGATCTGTATACACATGTCACTTCCGTTCCTGATAAATCGAAAGAGCCTGTCAGGACGGATAAAAAATTCAAGTCTAATTTAATGACCAGAGGTGATACTATTTTCACCAGTAACAGCTTCATAGTGCTTGAATCCATTGAACGCGTGACTGAATCAAAGAAAGTGGAGATTGCGGAGGGTGACCTGGCCGTTTCCGCCACACTGCTGGTGAAACAGCTGAACGGGCAGCAGTATACGGCAAAACCTATTTTCTATATTCATAATGACAGGGCGACTTTGATTGATGATGAGTTGCCTGAATTGGGACTGACTTTCCGGTTGAACAAGATTATTCCTGAAGAAAACAAGGTGGATCTGCAGGTGGCTGAAGAAGCCGTACAGCCTGACTTTATTGTTATGACAGCCATCATTTTTCCCTATATCAATTTATTATGGCTCGGTGTTATCATTACCATCCTGGGTTTTCTCATCAGCCTGTTTCGCATCTGGCAAAAGAAATATCTGTCAGGAAAAACCATAGATGCAGCATAAGAAGTGACTCGTATGCTTTGCAGCTAAAGCAAGATTGGCAGTGAAACTTCGAACCACAATGCGATCACCGGATCAGAAAGATTAATCTGCAGCCAACATGAATCTTTAGGTGGTTTATAGTATTTGCAGCGCGTATTATTAATAATTTAGCACCCTTAAAAATTGCAATGCAATGAAGGAATATAAAATTGTCATCATTGGATCGGGTAATGTAGGCTATCAGATGGCATGGCACCTGCACAACAGCGGCCATAAGATTATCCAGGTTTTCAGCCGGCATTTGCCTTCCGCCAAATGGATTGGCAACCTGATGGATATTCCCTGCACTGATACTTACGATGATATCTCGCAGGATGCCGATATCTACCTTGTGACGGTGAAAGATGATGCGATCAGGGAGGTGGCGGAACAACTTAAACTGAACGGCCAGGTGATTGCTCACACGTCGGGCAGTGTGCCGGGTAATGTGCTGCAGGGATCGAGTGAGAACTACGGGATATTTTATCCGCTGCAAACCATGTCGAGGAATGTGTCTGTAGATTTTTCCGTGATCCCGATTTGTGTGGATGCAGCTAATAAAAAGACGCTGCAAGTGTTGCGTGACCTGGCGGGCACGCTTTCCAGCAAAATCATTGAAGTGAATGATGAGCAGCGTTTTGCCATTCATGTGGCTGCCGTGTTTGCCAATAATTTCACCAATCATCTGTTTTCCATTTCACAGGTTATTCTCGAGCAAAGCGGGTTGTCGTTTGAAATTTTTAAGCCGTTGATCAATGAAACAGTCCGGAAGATTCAGAATCATGATCCGCCGAATGTGCAAACCGGTCCTGCCATCAGGCATGATGAGCTGACGATTGAAAGGCATATGGAGTTTCTCAGGAAGGACGGCCGATTCGCAGAAATTTATAAGATACTGACGGAAGATATTCAGCGATGGGAACCGGTTAGGTCAGATACGGGCAATTCATGATTCAGAATACTTTAGTCTCCTGCTTGTTAATACGGTTTACCTGCATAAACAATAATTTGTTAAAGCAGGATTTTGCTTCATACAGGATGATGGCGGCCCGTAACCCTGCAAACAGCACAGACAGCTTGCATCGAGGCTGCTAAATGTGCAGTGCAAATTTTTCATCATCAGCAGCATCATTAGAAAAAATGTACACGATTCATTTTACATTCGAAGAGAAAGATATTGCGCCGGTAACGGTTACATCACCGGATGGTGACACCCTGCTGGAGGTGGCGCTGAAAAACGACATTCACCTTCATCATAATTGCGGTGGTGTTTGCGCCTGCAGTACCTGCCAGATTTACCTGGAAGAAGGGTCTGCGTTTGTGGATGAGATGTCAGAAAAGGAAGAGGATTTTATTGACCGCGCCCGCAATCCAAAGCTTACATCCAGGCTTTCCTGCCAGTGTTTTCTCAATGAGGGTGATGGTGTGTTACGTGTTGTGGTGCCGGACCAGTCGGGAATACTGGGCGAATAACATGCGGAAATCGTGTTGCTGTTCAATTGTAATACTACTTACAGCTGATTACATAAATAGCAGCAATCGGTAAATTCAAAAACCAAGTAAAAGTTCAAACAATAAAAAAGGGGAGATATGCACGAACCACCCATTCACTGGAGTGATCATGAAGATATAGCACAGAAGCTGTATGAGAAATTTGGTGATGATTTTAATGAATCAAAGATTTACCGGATCCGGTTTACGGAATTGATTGAATGGGTACTCAGTATACCCGGCTTTGCCGGCACGCGCGAAGAAAGCAATGAAAGCCACCTGGAGATGATTCAGTCTGCATGGGTTTATGAGTGGCGCGATAACCAGCCCTGATGAAGCGTGGTTTCCTCGCTGCCTGCCGCAGGATTGTGCGGGCAATTAGGAATGTGCACGTTATTAAATTTTACCATAGAAAATGTCTGGCATGACTAAAAAAAAGGAAGCCGTACCGCATTATTTTGAATTGTTTAAATCAGCCAACGCCATCATACTGGATGTGGATGGTGTATTAACCGATGGATCATTGCTGATCACCAATGGCGGAGATGAGCTCCGCACCATGAATATCCGCGATGGTTATGCAATGCAGTTAGCAGTGAAGAAAGGCCTTACGGTAGCAGTCATTACCGGCGGCAAATCGGAAGGTGTGCTGCGCCGGCTGAACAGGTTGGGCGTATTGTATGTACTGTCTGGTGTGGATGATAAGCCAAAGGGATTGACGCAACTGGCAGCGGCTATCAAGATGGATCTGTCGACTGCCATTTATATCGGTGATGATATACCGGACCTGGAAGTGATGCAACAATGTGGTATTCCCTGTTGTCCCAATGACGCGGCGCCTGAAATACAAGCCATATCAAAATATATTTCACCGGTTGCCGGCGGCAGGGGATGCGTGAGAGATGTGATTGAAAAGGTGCTGAAATTACAAGGGCGGTGGTAAAATTATGGCCGATATTATGACCCATAAATTATTCAATATCATGTAGGCCTGATGGTAACCGCGGCAGCCAGTCCTGCTTCGTGACCGTTTCCTTTTCTCTGTACATTTGCCAACGCTGAACATTTCATGAAGGGCATTATCTCTTTCCTCAGGCTTATCCGGGTTGTGAACCTGCTGTATATTGCCCTTACGCAATGGCTGGTGCAGTACACTATTATCCGTCCCATTCTTGCGCAGGCAGGCGTCGAAACGACGCTGGATGTTTTGCATTTCTCGCTGCTGATGCTATCCACCGTACTGATTGCGGCCGGAGGATATGTGATCAACGACTACTTTGATGTTAAGATTGATGCTGTTAATAAACCACGGCGCATTTTCATCGATCGCACCATAAAAAGGCGTTCGGCGATGTTGCTGCACCAGTTTTTAAGCGGCGCCGGCATTATGCTTGGATTTTATGTTGCCTGGAAAGCGGGTAATGTGAGGCTTGGTTTTATTCATCCTATTGTAGCCGCATTACTTTGGTTTTATTCAACCGGTTACAAGCGTCAGTTGCTGATCGGTAATGTTATTATCTCGCTCCTCACAGCGCTCGTGATCCTGATCGTGGCATTGTATGAACAACACCTGTTTAAACCCGAGAATGCGGCGGTTAATGCCGCTGCATATTCCATCTTTATCATTGTTTTCTTTTATTTTTTGTTTGCATTCCTCATTTCAATGATGCGGGAAATTGTAAAGGATATGGAAGATGTGGAAGGTGACCGGCGCTATGGCTGCAAAACTCTTCCGGTAGTGATCGGTATCAACAGATCGAAGTGGCTCGTATTTGCTATTGCGGTACTGATGACTGCCTTTCTGGTTTACCTGCAGTTACGGCAGGCGCAGGGAGGTGATTTCATTTCTGTGCTGAATGTCTTCACCATGCTTGAACTGCCGCTGTGCCTGGCCATGTATCTTTTATATAAAGCAGATGCGCAAAAACAATTTTCTCTGGTAAGCTCCGTGATAAAAATAATCATGCTCATGGGCATCCTGATGATGGTTTATTTTTATTATCTGATGGGTCATTGAAGTGGCCTTCTTTATGGTTCAGTCGCCGAGCATACATGTTGAATCAGGCGGATGGCAGTTTCATTGAGGTTATGAATGGCAAGCGGTATGTTCCAATGGCTTTTGTTGCGCCGTTCAATAAAATTAGATACTGCTCTTATCTGTACGCACGGGATACTTTCTTTCATGCAGCAATACATAAAAGCTGCACCTTCCATACTTTCAATATCGGCTGCAAATTTCTCCATGCGCTTACGGATACTGATTTCATTGCCTGACACCGTATTCATCGTAACACCTTTAACGGCCGGAAGTGAACGTACCACTTTATTTGCTGCAGCAGCAGGACTATTGATCCATCCATCAACAAACGGATAACCGTTTTTGTCAGCAAGGCCTGTTTCAAAAGCATCCAGGAAGTCATCACCGTCATCTGCACCAAAGTCACCAAAAGTATCAGCTGCCACATGCACCGTAGTGCCCGGTGGTAAATCTCTGATGAAGCTGCCACAGATACCAAGGTTAACGGCCAGGTCCCAGTTATCCATCTGTAAAATTTTTCCCAGCCGGAAAGCAGTGGGCACCATGCCGGCACCGGTAATCAGCAATTCAACAGCATGATGCTGCAACAGCGGCTGTTGATCCAGCTGAAACAGGTAATCTTCGAGTGGCATAATTTCCATCCTCGTGGCAGCAACGATCAGCAGTTTCATGGCTTAAATGTAGGATTAAACAGTTTTGATGGTTTGCTTTTTTATATGTACCGTCAGTTGTTCCACCGTTTTGTTCTGCTGGCCTGAACATGCAGCTATTGATGAAAAACACAGCCGTCACGACTATCTTTGCAGAAAATAAATTAGCAGCATGTTGTACCTAACCAGGAAAGAACATTTTAACGCGGCTCACCGGCTGTTCAATCCGGCCTGGTCTGAAGAAAAAAATGAGGAGGTGTTCGGTAAGTGTTCCAATAAGTACTATCACGGTCACAATTACGATCTTTTTGTTACGGTCAAAGGTGAACCTGCTGCCGACACAGGATTAATTGTCAATGCTAAGGAGCTCAGTGCCATCATCAGGCGTACAGTGGTTGATAAACTCGATCATAAAAACCTGAACCTGGAGATCGCCTTTCTCAAAGGCATTATCCCCAGTACGGAAAACCTCGCAAGAGCGATCTGGCAGGAGTTGGAGCAGGAGATCACGGGTTGCAGGCTGCATTGTGTAAAGTTGCTTGAAACAGAAAATATTTTTGCCGAATATTACGGGGAATGAACTTTTGTCATTGAATCCGGTTACTACAGCATTCATGTAATTAATTCAACCGGATAAAAATTATGACGCAGCTTGTTAAGTCAAACCCCAGGAAGAAAGGAAATACTGATACGCAAAAGAGGTACACTAAGGTGGAAATCTACAAGGAAGACACATTGCATGATTTAGCCGGGCACTACCGTGAGATCATCCGGATACTGGGAGATGATGCCGCCAGGGAAGGACTTGAAAAGACGCCCATGCGTGCTTCTAAGGCCATGCAGTTTCTGACACATGGCAATCAGATGGATCCTGAAGCGATCTTAAAATCAGCCATGTTCAGGGAACAATACAGCGAAATGGTGATTGTGAAAGACATCGAGATGTATTCCATGTGCGAACATCACCTGCTTCCCTTCTTTGGCAGGGCACACATCGCTTATATACCCAACGGATATATTGTAGGCCTCAGCAAGCTTGGCCGCATCGTTGATGCATTTTCGAGGCGTTTTCAGGTGCAGGAACGCCTCACACATGAGATTCTTAATTGCATTCAGAGCACACTCAATCCTTTAGGTGTTGCCGTAGTGATCGAAGCCAAACATCTTTGTATGATGATGCGTGGTGTTCAGAAACAGAATTCCGTGGCTACCACCTCAGCCTTCACGGGTGAATTTGCACATGAGAAAACGCGTTCAGAGTTTATCAGGCTTATCTCAGCCGATCTGATGCGTTAACAGATTACATCCCTTCAGTAATTGTTATGGCAGTTTTCCGGCTGAGCCATCAATAATTTTTTACCCGATACTCACTATCCCTTACCATAGGTAAAGGCAAAACTCCACTGCCGGATTCGTTTTAATTCATCTGTATATCAACAGATATTCACTGCCTCTTATCAGGTAATTTCTTATGACTTAATCAGGTCATCATTTCCCTTTCCGCCTTCCCTGGCAACCTGTGTTATCATTGGAGCATGCAGCGGCGGAGAGGGCTTTTTATTGTTTATTGAAACACTGATTAGCAGGGAGGTTAGTGTTGAAGAGCAGCTTGTTTTTGCGATTACTCATCCGGTAAGCCTCGCCCTTTTCTTTATATATTTGCGCGATTTAGCAGTCAGCAATAAAATTTACGCAATGAAAGCTTACATTTTTCCAGGGCAGGGCTCACAGTTTCCGGGTATGGGAAAGGATCTGTACGAATCAAATCAGGTGGCAAGGGAGTATTTTGAAAAGGCCAATGAAATTCTCGGATTCCGCATTACCGCTATCATGTTTAACGGCACCGACGAAGCATTGAAACAAACAAAAGTGACACAGCCTGCCATCTTTATTCATTCCGTGGTAAAATCAAAGGTGGCGGGAGAAGATTTTTTGCCTGATATGGTTGCCGGTCATTCGCTGGGTGAGTTTTCTGCACTGGTGGCTAATAAAGCGCTGTCATTTGAAGACGGACTACAGTTGGTCTATAAACGGGCGCAGGCAATGCAGAAAGCATGTGAGATGCAGCCGTCCACCATGGCAGCCATATTGGGACTCGACGATCAGGTAGTGGAAGAGATCTGCGCTTCCATTGATTCAGTAGTGGTGCCGGCAAATTATAATTGCCCGGGGCAGTTGGTAATCAGCGGATCAATAGAGGGTGTGAATGCAGCCTGTGAACAATTGAAATCGGCCGGAGCCAAGCGGGCACTGGTGCTGCCGGTGGGAGGCGCATTTCATTCGCCGCTCATGGAACCTGCACGCCAGGAACTGGAAACCGCCTTGCTGCAAACACCATTTGCAAACCCGATTTGTCCTGTCTATCAGAATGTGAATGCGGAAGCAGCTTTTGATCCGGATGTCATCAGGAAAAACCTGATTGCCCAGTTAACGGCGCCGGTGCGGTGGTCGCAATCGGTAAAAGCAATGATCGCAGATGGTGCAACTTCATTTATCGAATGCGGCCCGGGCAATGTATTGCAGGGACTGGTGAAGAAGATTCACCGGGAAGCCGTTACGGCTGCACTCTGAACGATGGTTGCAGCCGGTCAGATAAAAGCAGTAATCGAAAAATACAGGAAAAAGGTAAACGAAAGAAATGAACAGAGCATATTTGTTCCCCGGTCAGGGATTTCAGTACGTGGGCATGGGGAAATCGGTGTATGAGAGTTCACCGCTGGCACGGGATTATTTTGAAGCGGCGAATGAAATGCTGGGATATCGTATTACGGATTTTATGTTTCACGGTCCAGAGGAAAAATTGTTTGAAACACAGATCGTGCAAAATGCCATTTTCCTCGTTTCACTCATCAGTGCTTTAAAGGAAGGAAAGAATTTCAGGCCGTCTATGGTGGCGGGCCATAGCCTCGGAGAAACAACAGCGCTGGTGGCGAATGGCTGCTTATCGTTTGAAGATGGACTGATGCTGATGAATGAACGTGCCGTGGAAATGGAAAATGCATTTAATAAAGTGCCTGCTGCAATGGTGGCCGTGCTTGGGCTGGAAGATGCCATTGTGGAGAAGGTATGCGACATCATTGACGACATCGTGGTGCCGGCAAATTATAACTGCCCCGGGCAATTGGTGATTGCCGGTACACGGGAAGGAGTGCAGGAAGCCTGCAGGGCGCTCACAAAAGAAGGTGCCAGACGTTTTGTGCCGCTGCAGGTTGGCGGGGCAGTGCATTCTCCCCTGATGCAGCCGGTAGTGGATTATCTGAAAAGAAAACTGACTACCATCAAATTCAATGAGCCCCGTTGCCCGATCTATCCGAATGTTACCGGTATCGCAACCATTAATACGGATGAAATCAGAGAATACCTTACACTGCAGCAGATAAAATCGCTGAGATGGACAACCACCATTCAAAACATGATGCTTGACGGCGCAACTGAATTTGTGGATTGCGGTCCGCCACACGTTATCAGCGGAATGGTGCGGCGTATCAGCAAAGAAGTGTCCATAAACAGCGCTGTATTATAGCTGAAGCTTTGTCAACCTGAGGGAAAGTTGTTTTTCCGCCAAGATGCATTGAAATTTTCCGGTTTATCTGTTGCCTGTTTGCTGAAGGCAACTGATCGGTATGAAATATTTAAACAATTCTGATTCCTATGAGCAACCTGCAACGGCCCATTCATACAGAAACCATCATGACACAGGTGGTACAGCCGAATGATACCAACCCATTAGGTAACCTGCATGGCGGAAAGCTTATGTACTGGATGGATGAGTGTTCAGCCATCAGTGCTACCAAACACAGCAGGGCCATTGTGGTGACTGTTTCTGTGGATGGAGTTTCTTTCAAAAATCCGATTGAACTCGGCAGTTTTGTAACAATTATTGCCAGGGTAACGCGCACGTTTCGTACTTCCATGGAAGTGTTTATTGAAGTATGGTCGGAAAATATCCCGAAAAACACCAAGATTAAATGTAATGAGGCCTATTACACTTTTGTGGCGTTGAGTGAATCAGGTGAACCTATTCCTGTCAATGAAATTCATCCTGAATCGGATGAAGAGATACGATTGTACGAAGGTGCTATACGCCGCAGGCAGGTAAGGCTGATTCTTGGCGGCAAGATGAAAGTCGAAGATGCCGCTGAGTTGCGTAAGTTATTTATGAAGGACTGATCGATATACTGACTTTGCTGTTTTGCTGACTCCTGACGGATAAACGGAAGATAATCTTTATGAATAAATAGTTTGGGCAGGTCTACGTTCTGAGTATAAAATCCTGCTTCGACAGTTGTTTCCTGAAAAAGACAATGCCAAAATGGAACAGGTCGATAGTAAGGGTTACCCTTGCATTCCCCTTAATGATTTTCCAGGCTGCATTCATTTCCGGTGACCAGTGAATGTCGTCGAATACAAAGATCGACTGTTCATCTGCGAATGCTAATGCCTGACTGAAATATTGAAGGGTAGGTTCCAGGCGATGATTGCCATCAAAGAATACCAGGTCAGGCTTTCCGGATTTCTCCAGTGCCTTCATCAACGTGGTAGCAAAAGGCCCTTCGATAACTTCGATATTATTGATGCCTGCGGAAATAAAATTGCTGCGTGCTTTTGCCGCCAGTGCCGGTGAGCCCTCCAGCGATATGACCTTCGCCTTGATACTTGCCTTTGCAAGATACATGGCAGAAATACCCAGCGATGTTCCTAATTCAAGCAACTGCATGCACTTATTGTAAACGACTATCCTGAAAAGCAATTGGGCCTGCCGGGCAGGTTTGGCCGATTTTTTCAGCACGTCACGTACCCGTCGCTTTTCAGGAATTGGCGCATCGGCTCCTGCACCATAATCAATCACAGAAATTATTTCATCGGAAGATAGCAGGCGGCTGCGCAAAGATTCGATTTCATCGTATGCATAAAAATGCCGCCGGTCATGTAACACATTCACCATGAAATCATAAACGAAGGGCGAGTGCATATTGCCGACACCTTTCGCCCTCAGCAGGTATTGCAGGTATGCCTTAAGCCGGAAAAACAGATGCTTCATGTATTTGGAAAAAAGGACAAGCCGCTAAAGGTCAGTATTTTTTATCCTGGGAAAAGTGGTCAGCAGGAAATTTTTATGCTCATTATAACTGCATAAAAAAGTGAGCAATCATTAATAGCTTATTACAACAACAGGTTGGTTGCAGGCACAATGTGCGATACAGCAAAAGCGATCCGGAATCAGCCGGAACCTGTTACTTGTGAAACGGGATGTTTGAAGGCAAATTTCAACTCGACCTTCATGTGGAATCATGCGCATTGACCACATTTCTGAATTCATTTACATTTGCACAAAATTTTATAATGCGCTGCACCGTCCTGATAACTTTATTGCTGCTCCTGTGGCAACCCTATTCATTTGCTCAACGACCTGCAGGTGCATTTGCGTCATTGACTTTCCCAGAATACGCTGTCACCGGCACCCGTGATTACTTTGATACACTCATGGCCGGCAGTTTCATTCCTCAAAGTGAAGGCGGACTGGGATGCGCAACAGGAATTTATCCGGCTGATACGGGTTATGTGTCAGGCAACAACAGCTACGGCGATCTGCAAAAGGCACAGTTTTTCAGCTTGCATCAGATGGGCTATACGGCGCCCGGTTATGTGCAGGATGTACAGGTGCGCTTCGGTAAAAAGGTAACCTTATCAGGTACCAGTGTTGTATTTATTAAAGTTTATGCGGTTGATACAGCCGGATTTTGGCCGGGCGAATTAGCCGCTGTTTCCACGGCCGTGCCGGTGAATTCGATAGATGTATCAGGTGCCGGAAATAATTTTCATTTTATCGCACCCTTCCTGGTGGGGGATTCCTTTTTTGTAAGTGTTGTTTTACCCACTGAAACCGGAGATTCGCTCGCAGTGCTTTCTTCCATTAACAACTGCAGGTCATTCACCGCATGGTCGTGGGAGCAATGGTCTAATGGCAGCTGGCATACCATCGTAAATTCATGGCTACTGGATATGGATCTTGCTATATTTCCGGTGGTAGATCTGCCATTTAATGTGGGCGTGCAGGGTGAACCGGCCGACAGGATAAACGCAATACTTTCGCCTAATCCTGCCAGCGGGCAAACGCAATGCAGCATCACGCTGCCGCAAAGCGGAAACGTTTCAATAACGGTGCTGAATGAACTGGGTAGCCGGGTGCGGTATATTGATAAGGGTTTGCTGTCGCCGAGTGCATATTCGATACCTGTTGATTTAATTGACCTGCCGGACGGCTGCTACTACCTGGTGCTTACTTGTGGTAATCAGCGCCGGATATTACCATTGGTGATCCAGTAAAACTGTCGAACGCATATTTAGATTTGTTAATAGCTTTAATCCTTATCGCTGATGCAGCAGCCACCGGATTTTTTTTCTTAATTCAAAAAACATAAATTGCAATCCTAAAACAACTTAAAAATGAAAAACTACTACTTAGCCGTACTGATATTGTTTATAGGTGTTGGTGCTTTTGCGCAGGCGCCCTATAAAAATCTTACCGAAAATGCCTATACCGGCGAACAGATCAGGCAGATGAAAGCAGCCCGTTGCCCTGCTTTACAAAGCAACACACGGGATGTTTATGAAATGTACGTGGATTACAGCGCCGCGAATTTTGACGATGCGCTTTACTATGGATATACATTTAATACCAAGTATGATGCAAACGATGAAGCGCTGAATTATGCGGCTGTCGTAATCAATAACCTTGTTGGTGAAACTGATTACAACGATCCGATCAACACCTATACTGACTGGACTATTTTGGGTTTGTCGGATTCATTTCCCAATGATGTGGTGGTAACCATTGATACGGCTTACTATATTTTCATTCACTCCAATAATTCCGGCGGACTGGATACATTGACCATGAACCTTGTTAAAACCCTGGGGAATGGCGCACCTTCACAGAGTTCATCGAGTATCTTAAAATCAGTTCGTGATTCGGTTGACTTTGGTCTTTCCGTTGAACCCGGTGGCACATGGCAGGATGGTGCTGCTGTTATCCTCGGTTATCCTATGGAATATACTTTAGATCCGGGGCAGAAATCAGCCTTCGTCCTGAATTATTATAATAAAAATGAATTGGATACTGCCGGCTTACTCGCTGGTTGCGTAGACAGCGATCAGGATGGTATTGCTGATGCTCCAAGCACTTTTGAAACATCGTACATGCGTCTTCCGCCGAATATTCCTTCCGTTACCAAGAATGCACAGATTGTTTATGTGGATGGAAGCGGAAATGTGTTAGGCGCATTTGCTTTCCAGAACTGGGCATTCTTCTTTAAAGTAAGCATTAACACCGTAGTGGGTATTGCTGACAATTTTGATAACCTCGATCTGACCAAGATCTACCCGAATCCTGCGGTGGATAATTCTCAGATTTTTTATGGTTTGCATCATGCCGCTGACGTAAGGATTGATCTTATTGATCTGAGTGGCAAATACATCAAGACGCTGTATTCCGGCAATGACGGTGAAGGATCATACATCCGCAATGTTGATTTGAGTGATGTTGCCTCCGGTGCATACCTCGTTTCGTTGAGGGCTGGCAGCGGATCACCTGTTGTTTCCAAGCTGATCGTAAGCAAATAATTTTCCTGATTACCTTCTTTTGAGGCTGTCTTAAACTCTGTGTTTGAGACAGCCTTTTTTTATGGCCATCCGTCCTGATTCCGTTAGACAATATGGTCAGGTTGCCACTGCAGATTTTTTTCAGACCTGCTTTATTGAATGTGAGCATTAGTCTGTTCATAATTGCCAAACTGCCTTTGTGCAGGTATTCAGATTAAGTTCAGAAATTAAAATCCGGTTCAGATAAAACTTGTATGAACATAGCGGTTGTTTAAAATGGCTGTGAAGGATAGATACTGTACAATCTTCTTGATGTGTGATGATGTGTTTATACCCATGTAATTTTGAAATGCAATGAGTTGATTCATGCTGTGTACAATAACTGTATTTTTGATGCTTCGAATCAATTTCCCATGAACCATCGTTTAATACAGCTTGCCTGCTGTATCCTTTTGATGATCTCTGCCACTGCAGATAGTATGGCGCAGACAGCACCTGCTGCCAATGCCGCGGAGATACAACTTCAGCTCAATAAGCTGAATGTTTTAGGCAGTGTCTTATATCTCGCCGCTCATCCCGATGATGAAAATACTCGCCTGATTTCTTACCTGGCGAAAGAAAAGTTGTACCGTACAGGATATCTTTCACTCACGCGCGGCGATGGCGGCCAGAACCTGATTGGTAATGAACTGGGCGACTTGCTTGGCCTCATCAGGACCCAGGAGTTGCTGGCCGCAAGAAGAATTGATGGTGGCGAGCAATTTTTTACACGGGCCAATGATTTCGGGTACACTAAAAACCCGGAAGAGACATTTACCTTTTGGAATAAGGATTCCATTTTAGCAGACGTCGTTTTTGTGATCCGGTCTTTTCAGCCGGATGTGATTATTTGCCGCTTTCCTGCAACGGGCGAAGGCGGGCACGGTCAGCACACGGCTTCCGCTATGCTGGCCGAAGAAGCCTTTAAAGCTGCAGCCGATCCTAAGCGCTTTCCTGAACAACTGAATAAGGTGGCAGTGTGGCAGTCAAAACGGTTGCTGTGGAATAGTTTCAACTTCGGTGGTAACAATACCACTGCTGATGATCAGCTGAAAGTGGATATCGGTGTGTTTAACCCATTGCTCGGTAAAGGTTATTCAGAAATTGCTGCTGAAAGCCGTTCCATGCATAAGAGCCAGGGCTTTGGCGCGGGTAAAAACAGGGGAACACAACTCGAATATTTTAAGCCCATACTTGGTGCAATACCATCCAAAGATTTATTCGATGATATAATCACCGGTTGGAGTCGTGTTGCCGGAAGTGAACAGTTGCAACAACTGATTGATAGGGTGATTGGTAATTATAATCCATCAAAGCCAGCCGCTTCAGTGGAAGCTCTTTTGGCAATCAGCGAAGCTTTGCAGCAATTGCCGGATGGTTACTGGAAAGCACAAAAGCTGAAGGAAACAGAACAGCTGATTTGCCTGTGTTCCGGGTTATGGTTTGAAGCCTATACCATGCAGCCAACGTTAGCAAATGGCAACACCTTTGAATGGAAAGTGCAGGTGGTTAACAGAGGTGTGATTCCGGTAGCGTTAAAATCGGTTAGCATACAACACTTCGATACGCTGCTGAATAAATCTTTACCTGAAAATACACTGGTTACACTGCAAAGAAAGCAGTTGCTCGATTCAGCAACAGCAGTCACCCAACCATATTGGTTGCAGCAGCCGCACGGGCAGGGCATGTTTGTTTTTGGCGATCAGCGTTTGACAGGCAGCCCGGAAAACGAACCACCCCTTATTGCCACCTTCAGTTTCGACATTGATGGAAAGGCCTTTAGTTTCAAACGCCCGCTTTATTACAAATACGTGGATCCTGTAAGAGGTGAAGTCTATCAGCCGCCTGCCATTGCTCCCGCCATCACGGTTACACTGGATGAACCGGTCTATCTTTTCAAAAGTGAACAGGCCCGGCAAGTGAAGGTGAACCTGAAAACCAATGTAGATAACGCCGCTGGTACCGTTTCTTTAAAAGTGCCGCAGGGTTGGGTGGTAACGCCTTCCGGCAGCGCCTTTAATTTGCCGGCAAAAGGGGATGAAACTTCGATGGTTTTTTCAGTGAGTCCATCCACCCATGCGATTTCAGCAAGCGTGGATACATTGAAAGCCATGGTGGAGATGCGTGGAAAAAAATATGACCGTGGACTGCGAACCATCAGCTATGACCATATTCCGGCCATGCAGCTTTTCCCTCCGGCACAATCAAAACTGGTGAGTGTGCCGTTGATTACAAAAGGAAAAAATATAGGTTATGTTCAGGGCGCGGGTGATGTCATTCCGGAAATACTACGACAGGTTGGATACAATGTTACCATGTTGAGTGATGATGCCATAGCCAATGGCAATCTCGCCATTTATGATGCTGTCATCACCGGTGTGAGGGCTTATAATACCAATGAACGCCTGAAATTTTTGAATGAAAAATTGCTGGCCTATGTTAAAAACGGCGGTGTGTTGCTGGTTCAATACAACACAAGCGGCAGCGACCTGGTGATAAATAGTATCGGGCCTTATCCATTTAAAATTTCACGCGACCGCGTTACTGATGAAACCGCATCGGTTCATTTTCTGCATGCTGATGATGAACTGCTTAATGTGCCGAATAAAATCACCAGTAAAGATTTTGAAGGATGGATACAGGAACGCGGGCTTTATTTTCTTTCTGACGTGGACAGCAGCTACCGGAAAATTCTTTCCATGAACGATAAAGGAGAAGCGCCTTTGGATGGCGCATTAGTTGCCTGCAACTACGGGAAAGGAAGGTTCGTTTATACCAGTCTTTCGTTTTTTCGTGAATTACCGGCCGGAGTGCCCGGGGCGTACCGCCTTTTTGTGAATTTGATTTCGAAATGAGTGTTTGTCTGTACATCGCAGCTGGTTGTCGAAAAGCACCCGTGAAATGCCTGTCACAGCGGGATATTGAACTTTCAAACATCAATCAACATGTCGGGAAAAGGAAACAGGTTACCGCCATTTTTCCGTAACTGGAAGCAATTCTATGCTTTCGTGGCAGGATGGCTGCTGCTGCTCATCATTGCTTTTTATTTATTCACCGTGTACTTCTCATGAGCACACCCGACTGGATTGTTTTGTGTGGCACGTTATCGTTGATTCTGCTCTATGGCATCTACCGGAGCAGGCGGCATGAAAACCTGCACAGCTATCTCCTCGGAAACCGTTCCCTGAAGTGGTACCAGGTTGGTTTCTCGGTGATGGCAACGCAGGCAAGTGCGATTACTTTTTTGTCGGCGCCGGGACAAGCTTACACCGATGGAATGCGTTTCGTGGAGTTTTATTTTGGCCTTCCATTGGCAATGATATTCCTCTGCGTATTCTTTCTTCCCATCTATCACCGGTTGAAAATCTTTACCGCTTATGAATTCCTCGAGCAACGGTTTGATCTGAAGACACGCACCCTCACCGCCTCGCTGTTTCTCACACAACGGGGACTTGCCGCCGGGCTCACCATATACGCACCTTCCATCGTGCTTTCTTCACTGTTGGGCTGGAACATCTACTGGACTAACATTTTTATGGGGGGATTGGTAATCACCTACACCATGCTTGGCGGCACGAGGGCTGTCTCCGTTACGCAGGTGCAGCAGCTGATGGTGATTTTTGCCGGTATGTTTTTGGCCGCAGTGATGGTGGTAAGATTGTTGCCTGATGGCGTGGGTATTACAGATGCCTTGCAGGTTGCCGGTAAGATGGGCAAGGCCAACGTAATAACCACGCAATTCAGCTGGAACGACCGGTATAACATCTGGAGCGGGCTGATTGGTGGATTTTTTCTTGCTCTCGCCTACTTTGGCACCGATCAGTCGCAGGTAGGCCGCTACCTGGCTGGCAAATCCATCGGTGAAAGCCGGCTGGGATTGCTGATGAACGGTTTGCTGAAAATACCCATGCAGTTCCTTATTCTGCTTATTGGCGCTCTTGTGTTTGCTTTCTACCAGTTTCAGCCAGCTCCTGTTTTTTTCAATACCAGGCAGGTAACGAAAGTGATGAACTCTGAAATGGCCGATTCATTTCGCATGGTTAATCATCAATATGATTCCATTAGTTTATTGAAACAGCAATATGCTTTTCAACTGTTAGATGGTTTAAAGGAGGATAATGATGCACAGACTGCCGCGGTTCAGGAAAGCCTGCAAGCACTGGATAAGGAAGGCAAGGCGATTCGAAGTGAAGCCGTTGCCTTGATCAAGCAAGCGGATCCTGCAGCCGATACCAATGATACCAACTACATCTTTTTAACCTTTGTGCTTACCTATCTGCCAAAGGGCCTGGTTGGTCTCCTGATTGCTGTAGTGTTTTGTGCTTCCTGGAACTCTACTGCAGCGGAACTGAATTCACTGGCTACTACCACGGTGATCGATATCTACCGGAGAAACATCAACAACAAAGCTTCACAACTGCATTATGTCAGGGTTTCAATGTGGGCCACGCTGGGATGGGGAATTTTTGCGATTGGTGTGGCGCAGCTGGCTAATCAGCTCGGCAGTTTGATTGAAGCAGTGAATGTGCTGGGTTCGCTTTTTTATGGAAATATTCTGGGCATATTCCTGATTGCTTTCTTTCTGAAAAAGGTCACCGGTTCTGCGGTTTTCATTGCAGCGATTATTACTGAAATATTGGTAATCGGCATGTATGCAGCCGACCTGGTAGCTTTTCTATGGCTTAATATGATTGGCTGCGTGGCAGTCATGCTATTATCGTGGCTGTTGCAGCAATCAGGTTACTTCCGGGGAAGCACAAGTGCTTCACGGTAGTTATTCGGTAACCGGATTCCATCCGCTGAAGCTGCAATCATGCCTGTAGCCTGCATGGCACATTGAATCTGTCCATGCATTAACCGACTGCAGGTTCATCACCATGCGCGAGCTGCTGCCTGATGCCACAAATAAATGCACGTTGCCGGAAGAAGCATGTACGGTATTCATGTGATACTGCAATGCTGAAAGTTCATCCGACAGACTTTGTGCTTTTGCTGAATCATTGGTGGTGAAGAAAAAGTCGAGGCTGATGCCGCTTTTTTGATCGACGCCGAACTGCGTGAGTTGTTGCAGCTTTTTTTCATTCATTATTGTATGTCGGCTGCTCAGTGTGTCAAGTGCCGGTGCCGTTATAAATCGTTCTGGCCGTTGATTGCATGCGCACACAAGCAGCAGCATTAAAGCAGGAAGGATCTTTGTATAATTTGCTGGCGACAGCATGCCGGTCAATATTGGTTATTGTTTTATCTCAACACCACTTCCCGAATAAAATCCTTTTCAATGGCTTCATTGATTCGTTCCATCATCACCTGGCGGTTGTACATCAGTTCCTGGCGCAGCGGTGCGGAATTGATGGTGAGATACAGTTTTTTATTACTGACAAACATTTTCTCAGTGTATTTCGAAATGGTTTTGCCAAACAGCGATTCCCAGTGCTGCAGCAGCTTTACCTCATTCATTTTTTCTTTGAGATGATAAGTCTGCAACAATTCCGCAATCACTTCTTTTATCGGCTGGTCATTCTGGCGCTTCATCAAGTGAAATTAAACAAAGAATCATAAATACCAGCCATGACGGAGATAGCTGAACACCACTGGATGATCCTGCATTTATTATTGCAGTGATCCATTCATATCATACTGTTTATGATAAGGACTTCTGCGGCATGCGCAGAAGATTCGCGAATGTATTTTATATAAATGAAAATGCAGTTACTCTTTCCGCATCATCAGAACCCGATTCCCAGGTAGAGGTAAACATAGGACGGGTTTGATTTATAATCCTTCAATATGCTGCTGATGCCATAGGCATAACCGAGCCTGGCGCTTACAATCAACACATCAACATCCAATCCTATGGTTGGGTCAACATGAAATCCGGATAGTTCGTCTTCCGCAATACCGAGTTTCTCATCCACTTTTTTTCCAACCACAAAACCCGGTAACGCACCAGCAAATGCACGGATGTTGAAAACATTGTTGGTGGTGGGAAGCAGGCTGAGTCCCGCCAATAGCGGAATCTTGATTTCTGAGTACGAAATATCTCCGATGACTGATCCGCTGACGGGAACAAAAGAGGAAGCCAAATGATAATAGTGCAAGCCTGTCTGCCACCAAAAATGCTTGCCTCTCATGTAAGAGATGCCAAACTGGTAGCCGGTCTTGCTGTCGGTGATGAACTCATCTTCCTTCACAATAGGATTGTTCCAGTTTAATCCTCCCTGTAAAGAGAATTCACTTTTCTTTTCATCTTGAGCGAAAAGGTCATGTTGCAGAAACAATGCTGCTGTTAAGAAGAATATGAAGTAAAGGCGTTGCATAGGTGATAATTTCTTTTGCGTAAAAATAGAAGTACATTCGCACGAACGGTGACAAATTTGCAAAAAATTAATGGTAATAAGGACAGCTCATTATTAAATAACTGCCTGCATCCTGCAGCTGATGGTAGCCGGATGCTTCATCCATTACTGCATCAAAATGCGCAGACAGCCGCATAATTTCTTTCATTTCCATTCACTACATTAGCATCCGTGATTTAGTTTTGCATTGCCGGGAGCAATTGCGGATCTATGCATATCGCAAGTTTTCTCAACATACCTTTCACTACAAAAACAATTACCGACCATGAGCTGGGTTACTGCAATGTTCACATCTACCCTTGAAAGAAAATTTGTGATGTCACTTACAGGCTTGTTTCTTTGCTCCTTCCTCATTGTACATCTCGGCGGTAACCTGCTTACACTGGTGCCTGACAACGGGCTCACCTTTAATGCCTTCACACATTTTATGGAAACGAACATCCTGATTAAGGTTATGGAGTATGTGTTGTTCGCGGGATTCATCATCCACATCGTGCAGGCAGCTTTCATTACCTATCAGAACAGGCAGTCAAGACCCGTGAAGTATGCCGTTTCAGCCGGTTCTTCCAACAGCAAGTGGTATGCACGCAATATGGGAGTGCTCGGTGTTGTCATCCTGATATTCCTGGTGATTCATCTTAAGGATTTTTTTTACGAACTGAAATTCGGAGATGAAGATTTCGGCGTGGATGCCAATGGTAATGTAAACCTCTTCAGGGAAACAGTAGGCGCATTCGGACAGTTTCCTTATGCATTGCTGTACTTCATTGCCATGTTTGGATTAGGGTATCATTTGTGGCATGGATTCCAAAGTGCATTCCGCTCTTTAGGCCTGATGCATTCCAAGTACACGCCTGCCATTGAAGGCCTTGGAAAAATTTACACCGTTGTCATCACCGGTGGATTCATGTTTTTACCTGTTTACTGGTATTTGGTTCAACTTTTAAAATGATTCGTCCGCAATGGCTTTAGATGCAAAAATTCCTGCTGGTCCGCTGGAAAATAAATGGACAAATTACCGCTCAACCGTAAAGCTGGTGAGCCCTGCGAACAAGCGGAAATTAGATGTGATAGTGGTTGGTACCGGCCTCGCCGGTGCATCGGCAGCGGCATCACTGGCAGAACTTGGTTACAATGTAAAGGCTTTTTGTTTCCAGGACAGCGCGCGGAGAGCGCATTCCATAGCTGCACAGGGTGGAATTAACGCAGCGAAAAACTATCGTAATGATGGTGACAGTATCTATCGCCTCTTTTATGATACGATCAAAGGTGGCGATTACCGTGCCCGCGAAGCCAATGTCTACAGGCTGGCTGAAGCAAGTGTATCTATAATTGATCAGTGCGTGGCACAAGGTGTTCCTTTTGCACGTGAATATGGAGGCCTGCTCGATAACCGCTCATTTGGCGGCGTACAGGTATCCCGAACCTTTTATGCCCGTGGCCAAACAGGCCAGCAGTTGCTCATTGGTGCATACCAGGCCCTGGAAAGACAGGTCGGATTGAAGAATGCCACGCTGTATACCCGTCATGAAATGCTGGAAGTGGTGATAAAAAACGGGAAAGCTGCAGGCATCATCGTGCGCGACCTGGTAACTGGCGAAATTCAACGGCATGGTGCGCATGCTGTGGTACTTGCCACAGGCGGTTATGGCAATGTTTTCTTCCTTTCCACCAATGCGATGGGCTGTAATACCACAGCCATCTGGCGTGCTTATAAAAAAGGAGCTTACTTCGGGAATCCTTGTTTCACACAGATTCATCCTACCTGCCTGCCGCAGCATGGCGACTATCAGTCGAAGCTCACGCTTATGAGTGAGTCATTGCGCAATGATGGCAGAGTGTGGGTGCCGAAAGCCAAAGCCGACAAACGTAAAGCGGCAGATATTCCCGAAGCGGAACGCGACTACTACCTCGAGAGAAAGTATCCTTCATTTGGCAACCTTGTTCCGCGTGACATTGCATCACGTGCTGCCAAAGAAGTTTGTGATGAAGGCCGTGGCGTTGGCGCAACTGGCCTGGCAGTGTTTCTTGATTTTGCAGATGCCATAAAACGACTTGGCAAGGAAGTGGTGAGTGCGCGGTATGGAAACCTGTTTGAGATGTATGAAAAAATAACGGGTGAAGATCCCTACACTACGCCGATGATGATTTATCCTGCTGTGCATTATACCATGGGTGGCCTTTGGGTGGATTATAACCTGATGACTACCATTCCGGGTTTGTATGCAACCGGCGAATGTAATTTCTCCGACCACGGAGCAAACAGGTTAGGCGCTTCTGCGCTGATGCAGGGACTTGCCGATGGATACTTTGTGTTGCCCTATACGATTGGCGAATACTTGTCCGGCGAAATTTTATCCGGAAAAATTGATACGGGCAGCAGTGAGTTTGCCGAAGCGGAAGCAGCTGTTAAGCAACGTCTTTCTGCTTTCGTGAATAACAAGGGTTCAAAGCCGGTAGATTATTTCCATAAGCAACTGGGAAAAGTGATGTGGGACGACTGCGGCATGGCGCGCAGCCGTGAAAGCCTCATGAGGGCGGCCACGGAAATCGCCAAAATAAAAAGTGCTTTCTGGAGCGATGTGCGCGTTCCGGGATCGGAAAACGAATTGAACCAGGAGCTCGAGAAAGCATGTCGCGTAGCTGATTTTATTGAGCTTGGTCAACTCATGGTACAGGATGCGCTGAACAGGGAGGAGAGTTGCGGCGGCCATTTCAGAACAGAGTACCAGACGCCTGAAGGCGAAGCGATGCGCCGTGATGATGCATTCATGTATGTGAGTGCATATGAATTTAAAGGGGATGATATGCCGGCCGAACTGCATAAAGAAGAATTGAAATACGAAGTGGTGCATCCGACACAGCGGAGTTATAAGTAGTTGTAATTGTTCAATCATAAAATTTTTTAATTGCTGGCGCTTCAGGCCATTAACCTTTCAACGATATCCACTATGAAATTAACCCTCAGAGTCTGGCGCCAGAAAAACCGTGATGATAAAGGCGGTTTTGAAACTTATCAGCTTTCCAATGTAGATGAGCATGCTTCTTTCCTCGAAATGTTTGATGTATTGAATGATCAGCTGATCAATGAAGGAAAGTTGCCGGTGGCATTCGATCACGATTGCCGGGAAGGCATTTGCGGAACCTGCAGCATGGTGATCAATGGCCGTCCTCACGGACCGATGAGCACTACAACTACCTGTCAGCTGCACATGCGGCACTTTAAAGATGGCGATACCATCACGGTAGAGCCGTGGCGTGCAAAAGGGTTTCCTGTGCTGCGTGACCTTGTAACCGACCGTTCCGCTTTCGACCGTATCATCGCTGCAGGTGGGTTTATCTCTGTCAATACCGGTCAGTCACCTGATGCAAATGCCATCCTGGTAGAAAAGGAAAAATCAGATCTTGCCTTTGAAGCGGCCGCCTGTATTGGTTGCGGAGCATGTGTAGCAGCCTGCAAAAATTCATCAGCCATGTTATTTGTCGGCGCTAAAGTATCACATCTTGCCTTATTGCCGCAAGGCGAACCGGAGCGCGGACAGCGCGTGCTGAATATGGTGAAACAAATGGACCTCGAAGGATTCGGAAGCTGTACGAATACACTGGCTTGCGAAGCCGAATGTCCGAAAGGAATTTCTGCCATGAATATTGCACGCCTCAACCGCGAGTATCTGTGGGCAAGCCTTACTGAAAACAAGTAAATATTATTTAAGCCGGTTTGACAGCGGAATGCATATTGGTTTCTTGCAGTTTGGTTTTATAATGGCACCCTTGAACAGTCTGCCGTCACTGATATACCAGTAATTAATTCCAACCTGTTTGCGCTTCATGCAGCTTCTAAAATAGTTGTAATTTGCAAGACTACACCGGAAATTCATGGGCAGTAATTTCATCTTATCAGGCAGGGGTATACTGAAATCCGTCTTTTCATTTCTTCTATGTCTGGTTTTCATTTCAGATGCAAGTGCAACGCATAACCGCGCCGGAGAAATTGTCTACAGGCACCTTTCCGGCTTTACCTACGAGGCAACAATCATTACATATACTAAAGAGAGTTCTGTGGCAGCCGACAGAGACAGTCTCGAGATTGTCTGGGGCGATGGCACCCGCGATACACTGGCACGTACCAACGGAGGCGGCAATGGCGTCTACATAGGCAACGACATAAAATACAATGAATATACCGGTGTTCATACTTATCCGGGAATGGGCGCTTATGTGTTGTCGATGACAGATCCGAACCGTATTTCCGATATCATCAATATCAATGGCGGTAATTCAGTAAACGAACCATTTTATATCGAAGACACGCTGAAGATTCCTGACCCGCAGTTTTATGCATTTAACAGCTCACCTGTTTTATTAAATCCGCCGATTGACTTTGCGAATGCCTTTCAGACTTTTATTCATAATCCGAATGCATATGACCCTGATGGCGACAGCCTGACTTTTGATTTTATTGTTCCCAGGAAGGGTGCAAGCCTTCCCGTGCAGAACTATGTTGATCCGGATCAGATTCCCGGAACACCGGCAGGTCAGTCATTCACTATTAATCATGCTACCGGTGAAGTGGTCTGGAGCACACCTATTTTCTGCGATATATACAACTTCGCAATCCTTATCAGGGAATTCAGAAAGGGCATTTGTATCGGCACCATGGTGCGCGACATGGAAGTGATTGTAAACTGTACAAACAACAATCCACCGGTGGTGGAAGAAGTTTTTGATACCTGCGTAATTGCAGGCAGTAAGTTAGAACTGGAGGTAACAGCGACAGATCCGGATTTTGGCCAGCATGTTACCATGACTTCCAATGGCGGCCCCTATGAACTGGCCATCAGCCCTGCCACTTTCAGCGCGGTTTCAGGGGAAGGAGAAGCCGTTGGCAATTTTACATGGAATACAACGTGCGATCATGTCAGAGGGCCATTTTACCAGGTGATATTTAAGGCGCAGGACAGCTATTCGATTCCCCTCGTAGATTTGAAAAACTGGCTTATTACTGTTGTTGCACCGCCACCGCAAAATGTGCAGGCAATACCGGCAGGAAATGATGTGATTGTAAGTTGGGAAGAGCCATATTCCTGTGCTGCTACAGCGCGTTTCATAGGTTTTTCCGTTTGGAGAAAGGAAGGCAGTAATCCATTTACGGCCGGCAACTGCGACGTAGGTTTGAATGGTAAAGGGTATATAAAAATCGCAGAACATCTTCCCGGTTATCAGTACACAGATGAAGGTGCAGACCGGGGTAAGTTGTACTGTTACCGGATACTGGCAGAGTTTGCAGATAAAACACCTGAACCTGCCGGCTTCTACTATAACAATGTGGAGAGTCTTCCTTCTGCAGAAGCATGTGCGCAACTGCTGAAAGAAGTGCCGGTGATAACGAATGTAAGTGTAACGTCCACTTCCGCAAGCAATGGTACGATGTACATCGCATGGTCAAAACCAAGTCCGCTTGACCTGGACACGCTGCAGAATCCCGGGCCCTACAAATATGTTATCTGGCGTTCGGCAGGATTGCCGGGCGGACAAATGCAGCGTATTGACTCATTCACTGCGGCTACATTTGGTACGCTGACTGATTCCACTTATGATGATGCAGGATTGAACACGCTCAGTAATCCATATACCTATAAAATCGGCTTTTACTCAAATGGTAATTTCATAGGAGAAACGGAACTTGCTTCCAGCGTTTTTCTGAATACTACTGGTATTGATAATGCTGTCTTGCTTGACTGGACATTGCAGGTTCCCTGGCAAAATACTTATTACGTGGTTTATCGTAAAAATGCGGTGGGCATTTTTGATTCAATTGGTGTCAGCACTTCATTGAGTTATGCCGATGATTCACTGGCCAACGGCATTGAGCAATGTTATTATGTGAAAAGTGTGGGCAGCTATTCCGCTCCCGGCTTTATTGACCCTATCCTCAACCTCTCTCAGCGTGTTTGCGATGTTCCTGTTGATACGATAGGCCCATGCGCGCCGGTGCTTGCCATCAGTAATCTATGCAACACCGATAATTTCTCACTAACCGGTTTTTCCAACCTATTGTCATGGACTAACCCGAATAACAGTTGCGCAGATGATGTAATCTCATTCAAGGTATATTTCGCGCCAACTGCCGATCAGCCATTGACCTTGCTAGCTGCTCTGAGTGATACTTTTTTCATCCATACACAGGAGGATGCGATAGCCGGTTGTTATGCAGTGGCAGCTGTTGATTCTTATGCCAATGAGGGCCCGCAGTCGAATGTAGTGTGTGTGGAGAACTGCCCGGTGTATGAGTTGCCTAATGTTTTTACACCAAACGGCGACGAAAGAAATGACCTGTATCATCCGTTCCTGCCCATTCGCTTTGTTGAGAAAATAGACATAAAGATCTTTAATCAATGGGGCACGCTGGTTTATCAAACCACTGATCCGTTTATCGGCTGGGATGGCAGGGATATGAAAACAGGCAAGGAGGTGGCCGCAGGCACTTACTATTATGTTTGTGACGTGTTTGCCGGCGGTGATATAAAAGCATTGCCTACGCTGAATGGTTATATTCATCTGTTCAGGTGATATTGCAGTAACGCTGTAATTTCATCATCATGCAGATGCACAAAACTAATTACTGCTGTCATGATGATGGATCAGCTACCTGCGGGAATAGTGATTGAATAAACTTCATCACAGTAAAAATTAAAATCAGCATGTTTACAGGCATTATTGAAACGACGGGACATATCGCAGCTATTCAACGGGAGGACGGAAATATCCATTTCACACTGGAATCAGCGATCAGCCATGCATTGAAGGTTGATCAGAGTGTATCACATGACGGAATTTGCCTTACCGTTACAGCAGTGGATGGCAATCGTCATATAGTAACTGCAATCGATGAAACACTGCAACGGTCGAACCTGCGGAATCGAAAGGTAGGAGATGAGATTAACCTGGAACGTTCCATGCTGATGAACGGAAGACTGGACGGACACCTGGTACAGGGTCATGTGGATGAACTGGTGGAATGCGCGAAGGTGGAGGAAAGAGAGGGCAGCCGTATGTATACCTTCATGATCAGCGAAGCAAAAAGCCGGTTGCTGGTGGAGAAAGGTTCAGTTTGTATAAATGGGGTGAGCCTTACGGTGGTCAAAGCATCCAAAAAGAAATTCTCGGTGGCCATCATTCCATATACACTTGAACATACCACCTTCAAGGATTTAAAAGAAGGCGATCAGGCTAACATTGAGTATGACATCATCGGCAAGTATGTTGCGCGGTTGTTGAAGCGGGACTGATATCCTGCTAAACATTGTAAGAGGTCACAATGTTGATGGATGCCGTCACTCACTACAACCATTCCATTTATATACCTTTGCGCGCGATAAAAATACGATGGCAACAACAGCGAAATTCAGAAGACTGATTGAAAAAGTAAAGCAACAGGCAAAAGTGCAGCGGCGAAGTAATAAGAAGCTCTTTGATCGTTTCAAGACTGATAAACCCAAAGGCCTTGATAAAGCATTTAAGGCGGTTAACGACGAAGTGTTTGCACATACCAATTGCCTTGAATGTGCCAATTGCTGTAAGATAGCGCAGCCGGTATTTGAAGCTGCAGATATAAGGCGCATTGCCCGGCATTTTAAGATGACGAAAGAAGCATTCATTAAAAAGTATCTTAAGCCGGATCCGGACTATGAATATTTTACAAAGACGTTACCCTGCACTTTTTTAGGCGACGATAATAAATGTTCAATCTATGAAGTTCGCCCAATGGGCTGCAGAACCTATCCGCCTGCAAAATTGAGGCTGTCGCCGGAACAGCTTGATGTAATATTTGAAAATATCGGTATCTGCCCGGCCGTGAGTGAAATGGTGGATAAGATAAAGGCGAAGTTCGGATAACCGTAACAGCGGCCCGTAATATTCATTAATGCAGGCGATAGCCGAAAACCAGTTTTACTTTACCCAGGTCTTCCTGGAAATGGTTTTTGTGATTAAGATTGATCAGGCTTTGATCATTCACCAGTGAAAGAATGCTGTATATTTTATTTCCGCTGTATCCGAATCCACCCCTGGAGATTACTTTGAAAGAAACCTTTACCGGATCACCGGCAACATACCATGCATTATCTGCATATACCTCACTGCGGGTGAAGGAAATGCCGGGCGCGATGGACAGTGTAAGAAACAAGTGCAGTGGAAAAACAAAGGTGTAGCCATATCCTGCGCTCAGTCCGAGATTGAAAATATTCAATTGGTTAAGCTCTCCATGGTCTTCAAAAAAAGCTGACCATCCGACAGGCACTATGCTGCTGTCGGCATGCAGGTTGAAGGAATTGAAGTTGACACCTAACAGTGCACCTCCCGCACTGCGTTTTTGTACCTCAGTACCAATCAGCGATGCGAACGTCATCCTTTCGGAATTGAAAAGGAAATGATAATCTGCGCCAACATTAAAAGCATTGATGTCGGGCCGGAATGGTATCAGTGTATCCGCTGCCGAGGGCAGGATGCCTCCGTTTTCGTAGAGCCAGCCAAACATACCTGTGCTCTGCTGAAGGAATATCTCAAACATGTGCTGCCCGGTATACAATGAACCGATGAAATCAAAAGTTTTGCTTTCATGCGTGTTGTCATCCTGCGGATTATTCGAGAAGGAATAAAAAGCTAAATCAAGGTTGAGCCGGTTGTAAGAAGCACCGCCGCCGATTGCCAGGAACTTGTTGGGTGCATAGCGCAGCGAGGCACCGGTTGAACCGCTGTACAACCTGAATTGCTGATACTTTGAAATAGTATACAGCCTGATAGACCATTTGGACGGCGAGCGGTTTAGGTAAGCGGTGTCATAAACAATCGTGGTGGGTTTGAATCGCGGCAACTGTGCAACCACCGGTAACGTGGATTGCATGGCAAAGCAGAGCAGGAGTAACAGAAAAAACCTCATAAACTGTTTTACTAAATGGTGCTGCATGTTCGCTTCAATGCATTGATTATTCAATTCAAATTATTCATGCAATCTGCAGGAAGTTACGCCCGATGCTGATTTTCATTCAATGAAACTTCATCCCACCCTGCAGTCCATGCTTACTTATCACCTTCTTATTGATTTTCAATATGTCGTTCAGTACAGTCTGTAAATGTAAGATATCATGCCCTTGGTTATTATGACCTGATAAGATAATTATCAGCACCGCGTGCAACGGGTTTCTCAGCGAATAAATAGTTCATCACAAAAAATCCAGGCATCATTGCCGGCTGACAGGTGTGCTGCAGGCAGCTTGCCGTAGTTATACGCCGTGAATTTCAGAAAGCGGACCTGTTGCGGCGCTCCTTTGGCAATCAGTTGCTTTATGATGGCATTGTTATCCATCGCTGCCACATCATGCCGTGCCATGGCGAACGGTGAAAATGCGATTCCGTCTGTAGAAACTTCAACCTCCAGCGCCGATGGCAACAGGATCCATGCCTGCTGCGTTTGCAGAAACTCCGCGCCTGCAGCGGTGACGGTTTGAATTTTTCCCAGGTCAACGATAACCTGCATATCCTTGCCCCACCATCCCTGCCAGGAACCATTTTTAAAATTGCTGTTGCCGGTTTCCCCGTCTATTAATGCAAGGTCACTACCTCCGTTATATTGCGGATCGTAACGGGTCAGGTAAGAAATCTGCCATGCTGTTTCAATCTTTGTAAAATGCGCCGTCACTGCTTTGCTCATGGCACCATTACTGCCGGCGGCAATCGCCTGCACAGTTGTATTATCCCGTATCGTGAATGGTTTTACATAAGGCGTAGATTTTTTTCCGGGATGGGTATTGTCTTTTGTGAAAAAGATTTTACTCCCCGGTTCAGCTGACTGCAGGGAAACATTCATCTGCTCCTTGAATGACTTGTCTGCCGCCACAATCTGCGGATTTACTGCAATCTGGTAACCGCTAATACCGGAAGGCGGAGCTGTGATCCAATTTTGCTTAACGGCAGCGGGTTGATTGCCCATTTGGAGACGAACGGTCTTGCCGGTCAGGATCATTGCCTGTGTGATGAAAAAGGTATCAGTTGGTACGCCGTTAACCTTCATAGACTGAATATATATAGCACTGTCATTGCTATGATGCGCTTCAATTGTAAATGTCCGCTGATTATCCAGGTGAATCCTGATGGTATCAAAGAGAGGCGTGCCGAGAGCGTAATCGGGTTGGCCCGGTGTAACGGGATAAAATCCCATGGCACTCAGCACATACCAGGCACTCATCTGCCCGCAGTCTTCATTGCCGATGAGCCCATCCGGCGCATCATGGTACATGGTATTCATGATCTTATGTGTCAGCGTTTGTGTCTTCGCGGGATTACCGGCATAGTCATACAGGTAAGCCATGTGATGACTCGGCTCATTGCCGTGTGCATATTGTCCGATCATGCCGCTGATATCCGGCTGTTCTCTGCCAGAAATATTTGTGGAAGCGGAGAAAAGTGCGTCTAAGGCAGCTTCAAAATTTTGTGCACCCATCATCTTCTTCAGACCGTCAATATCCTGCGGCACTGCAAACCGGTACTGCCATGCATTCGCTTCGGTATAATTAAAATTCACTTCAAATGGATCAAAGGGTGAAATGAAATTCCCGTTTTTCCTGGGCCGCATGAATCCGGTGGAGGGATCAAACAGATTCTTCCAGTACTGTGCGCGTTGCAGGTAGGCGCGGTAAGCAGCAGTGTCATTGATCTTTCGCGCCATTTGCGCGATGCACCAGTCGTCATACGCATACTCCAGCGTTTTGGAAACAGACTCTCCTTCGTCTGACACACTGATGCAGCCGTTTTCCCGGTAGGCGGATAAACCGAAAATATCCTGGCTGGCACTGCCTTTCATTGCAGTGAGCGCCTGCTGATAGTCGAAAGTTTTAATCCCTTTAGCGGCGGCATCCGCAATAACGGAAACGGCATGGTAACCAATCATGCAATCCGTTTCATTGGCAGCCAGTTCCCACACCGGTAATCTTCCCGACTGTTCATATTGCAACAGCATAGTCTGGATGAAGTCACCCGTTTCTTTGGGCGCAAGGATGGTAAGCAGCGGATGCAAAGCCCTGTAGGTATCCCACAATGAAAAAACGGTGTAATAGGTAAGCCTTCCATTATGCACCTTACCGTCTCTGCCACGATAGTTTTTGTCCACGTCATTATAGGTATTGGGTGCAATCATGCAATGGTACAGTGCCGTGTAAAATATTTTCAGCTGTGCAGGCGAGCCGCCTTTCACCTCAATTTTGCTGAGCTGCTGATTCCAGGTGGCATCGGCATTCCTCCGCACCTGTTCAAAATCCCACATGGGAAGTTCCCGCTCCAGGTTGTTGCGCGCACCTTGCATGCTTACGGCAGACAATCCCACCTTTGCTGAAATGATTTCACCGTAGGCTGTATTAAATTGAAAGAAGGCCTGCAGGTTTTTTGATGAATGTTCCTGATCTGTCAGCAGGGAGCCTGCCGGCAGCAGTGCGCCATTATCGGAAATGCCGTAACCATTAAACTGTTTGGAGAACTCAATCGCAAAATAGATCACCTGGTTTGCTGCCCATCCTCTCGACTGCCGCATACCTTCCACATGCCGCTCATCAATTACTTTCAGGGAAGAGGTAACCACCTCATCACGGTGGGCGAGGTCGAGGATGATGTTCGACTGGTCTGATTTCGGGAAGGTGTATTTATGCATGCCTGCCCTGACGGATGCCGTCAGTTCCACATCAATGTTATCGTCATCGAGATGAACGGCATAGTAACCCGGCGATGCCGATTCGCGTGCATGGGAAAAATGAGCTGCATATCCCGCTTTGTAAGATCCGTTTTTCAGGGGAGTCAGTACGGGATCACCCAGTGTTGGCATCAGCAGAATATCGCCGTAATCGCTAACGCCTGTGCCGCTGAGATGGGTATGCGTGAAACCGTAGATGATGGAATCGCTGTAATGATATCCGCCGCAGCCGTCCCAACTGCCGTCAATACGCGTGTCGGGCGACAATTGCACCATGCCGAAGGGAAGCGTTGCACCGGGAAAAGTATGGCCGTGGCCGCCGGTGCCGGTGAACGGATTTACGAATGAGGTAACGGAAGATTGCGCAAGTGAAAGCTGCGGGCACAAACCAATGGCCAGCATAAAAACCTTCAGACAGGAGTGGGATGTTTTTCTTTTCACGGGCTTGAAAATAGGTAAAGGGTGAATTTCAAGAAATAAAATGTGTGCTCCAAATGTTTGGGGAGGTTGGAGGTTGGCGGAAAAAGATAAATCGGTTGTGCAGCACTGATCATTTTCAGATAAAAATGTCTCGGCCGTTGTGTGTCACGGTTGACATATCAAATGATTCTTGTGATAGTTGTTAGCAGAGTTCCCGTGGATCGGATTTGGCTCCATGAGAAACTGGTGGGCGGATCAAAGTATACACTACATGTTTGCACCGTGCCGTGACTAAATCTGCCATAGAAAATAAATTAGGTAATGACGTTCTAATCCGTTTTATCGGAAAAGTCATTCAGTTCTGCAAACGGCGCCAAGATTTCTTTCATGCGGAAAGCTTCTAATTGCAACATATTTACGCGTCATACAAGCAGGGGATATTTTGATAAACTATTTCCGTTGCATAAACCTGTCCGGCTCATAAGCAAGATACACTCTGCAGTACGCAATCAATATGACTGTTGCAGATTGGTGACCTTATTATCGCAGTAACAAACCCACACTGCATTTTTATACGCGATAAATAGCTAGGTGCCCTAAACACATGGCACAACAATATAGCTGCATTGGATTTTCCTCGTAAAATCATCTCTTTTGATTATTGTCATTAGCTATGCATGAAGATATCTTTGAAGTTATTATTTAATATCTGGTAACTGTATTTATTATATGCTGCGATATCACAGATTAACCCTGCTGCTTGTTGCTTCCCTGTTCAATCTTTCGCTATACGGACAACCTGCCGATCCATTGAACATATCCGTTATTCCTCCGTCGCCTACTGCAGCGGCACTTGCGCAATATGCGCTCACGCCGGTCAACCTAAGTTCCGGGATTCCTTCCATAAATATTCCACTCTATGAAATCGCCGATCATGATGTGAAACTTCCAATTTCGCTCTCTTATCATGGTGGCGGTATTAAAGTTGGAGAAATAGCATCATGGGTCGGTTTAGGATGGTCGCTGAATGCAGGTGGAGTAGTTTCCAGAACAGTCATGGGCCTTCCGGATGAGCGGCCTATAGCAGGATTCATCAGTACTGCCGGGAGTATTTCAGAATTTCCTAATTACAATGCAGCGGAGCAGCATGAATATTTGGAGGATGTTGCAGACCACCATATAGATGCGCAGCCGGACGAATTCTTCTTCAACTTCGCCGGCTATTCCGGAAAATTTGTGATTGATGGAAAAGACGCGGAAGGCGCACTTATTTTCCGGACCATTCCGTATCAGGATATTAAGATCATTGCACCAATACAATTATCTTCTTTCAAATTCATTACACCGGACGGCAGCACTTATGTATTCGATCAAATTGAATTGACAAGAGCCACAACCGTTTGCGAAGGAGGTGTTGAACAGATTGATCAAAATATTCCGTCAGCATGGTATCTGTCATCACTAACCAGCGTCAGTGGCACCGTCATCACTTTTGATTATGCCGATGGTGATATAGCATACTATGCGACCACAAGCGAATCCCGCTTCAATGACCCGTTTTTGTACTGCGCAGATTTTGACACGGAATGTGAGACGCAAATTGAAATTGAATTGAAAAGGTTACAGGCGATAAATTTTTCAACCGGCTCGGTAAAGTTTTATGCAGAAACAGAACGCGAAGATGCGGAATTTGATTATGCGTTATCGAAAATTGAAGTAGTGAACGCAGAAAATGAAATTGTTAAATCTTATGACTTTCAATATCACTATCATCCTGTTGAAGATCAAAATTGCAATACCAGGGAGTGCAAAAGGCTTATGCTGGATAAAATTACGGAGCGGGGTAGCGATGGAATTTCACTACCTCCATACCAGCTTGAATATGACTCCCTTCCCATGCCTTCGAGGAATTCCAAAGCCCAGGATCATTGGGGATATTACAATGGTGCGCTGTCAAATCAGACACTCGTTCCTGCTTATCCCGGTGAGGAATGCCTGTCATTTAACGGTGCTGCCGATGGTGCCAACCGGAATCCCAACACTGAGTTCGCGAAGGCCGCCATCCTTAAGCGCATTCATTATCCGCTCGGAGGTTCTGCCTCCTATACCTTTGAAGGTAACAGGTTCGGCAGATACATGGATGAGTTTGGCATCGATACCTTCGAAGCTAATGAAATTCCGAAAATCATGCTGAGCGCCTTTGCTTCTGCCAACGGCACAAATAGCGCAAAACCGGCGGATACCTTTTTTGTGAATGCAGAACAGTTAATCAGGATATCAACATCGATAGAGCTTGGCAATCCGCCCTGTGAATGCGAGGCTTACGTAGTGCTTAGCAATAGTCTTGGAGAGATACTTTTTGAAAGAGGCACACCGGATGCATATGAAAACTGTATTACACTGACCCCCGGCACTTACTATCTCTATGCTGAAATGCTTGGCTCCGGAACTGGCGCGCATGCCACTATTACAACTTACTATTATCAACTTCTGCAAGACACTGTTAAATCTATGGCAGCCGGCGGGCTGCGCATAAAAGAAGTACATCTGAGAAAATCGAATGAAGATGCAGCAGATGACCAGGTCGTGCATTATTCATACCAAATGGATTCGGATACTGCCAGGTGTAGCGGCTTCCTTATAAGCTCAATAGTTTATGATTATGGTTATACAACCAGGGGATTCAGTGAGTTAGGCGGTGATGGTATGACATGTGATTTCCAGGTGAGAACATCAATTTCCCAATCACCCATTTATTCTTACAATGGTAATCCGGTATTTTATCCGGAGGTTACTGAAGTATTTGGCGACCGTCAAATCAATGGCAGCGGTTCCTTTGGCCGCAAGACCAGTGTTTTCTCATTTGCACCTGATATCGGCAAATTGGCTTATCCATTTGCCCCGCCGAATAGTTATGATTACAAAAGAGGGTTGCTGCTTAACGAGAAGATTTATGATGATCAAAACAGACTTATTACTGAAACATCATCAGAATATGTTTTTGAAACGAATAATCATTTCAATGCCATTACAGGATTAAAGGTGGCCTATTTAATCAATGATCAACTTTATAATGGAATAGGGGCAGATGCATTTCAATTCGCATTTTACAACTATACAACACAATGGGTTCATCTGCGTGAGCAGACGAAGGTGGACTATTTTCACGACGGTACACTGATAACATCAACAACAAGTTATTTCTATGATAACCCTGAGCATATTCAGTTAACCAGAAAGAAAACTGTCCGATCCGATGGTACGGAAGCAACGTTGGTTTGCCGGTACCCTGCCGATTATGCTATTGACAACTATAGCGGCAATGACCCAATGATACAGGCGCTTGATGCAATGCGTGATGCCAGGCATATGCATAATACTGTGGTTGAAAAGTACAGCTACATTCTAACAAAGAAGAGCCCCCTGAAAGCAAATCTGTCAAACCAGGTGTATGGCGGGAGTGACGGGGTTATCACAGGAAGCATTAAAAATGGCATTGCGCTTTCCATAGATAATCCTGAAATCGGTAAATTGAATATGGCAAAAGACACTTTCCTGGTTGCCGGTTCATTAAACAAATTCAAGATAGTTGATGACAAGGTATTATTGGATACCATCTTTCAACTGGATCTGAAGGATGCGCTCATAAAATCATCTTTCACAACGTCGCAGGTAGTCAACAATGTCTTTATCTGCGATGTCAGGTATCGCGGCAGTTTAAAATTTGATTATTACAATAGTCATGCACAGCCGGTGCAGTTTCATCAACCTTATGGAGAAATTACTTCAGTTGTTTATGACGACATTTCAGGCGATGTATCAGCGGTATTCCATAATACTAACTTATATGAGGTGGGTTACACAGGATTTGAAAGCACGTCACAGGGGCAGTTTGTCTATGACCAGGCAAATATTCAAAGCGAGGATCCTTCAGGATTAATGCCAAGGGCTGTTTCAGGAGTGCGCTATTACAACCTGGGTTCAATATCACACTACGTGCCCGAATTGGGTAAATTCATCCTTACATTTTGGTCTACCGTACCTGTAACCCTCTCGGGAACTGGTTATACGGTTGCATCCAGCAGTACGGGTGAAGTAATAGGTGGTTTCACTTACTACCAGTATCAATTGGATTTTTCGGGCAGCGGCTCAGTCCTTATCACCGGAAATGGTAAAATTGATGAATTGCGGTTTTATCCCGTTACCGCATCAGTAACGAGTTATTCCTATAAGCCCCTGGCTGGCATCACAGAGATTTGCGATGAAAACAGCTACATAAGCCATTTTGAATATGATCATCTTAGCCGTTTTCAGTATGCAGAAGATCATTTCGGCAATGCTTTAAGTTTTACAGAATATCATTATCGTGATGAGTCTAATTCCGATGACCTCAATTTTATTCGTAGTGAAACAAGTATACAGGAAGGATTACAAAAAACCGCTCTTTCATCCGCGTCGTTGTCAAATATGCAAAGCCGCAGGTCGATAACTTATATAGATGGTATCGGGCGGCCCTTTCAAAAAGTTGAGGTGGGTTTAAGTCCCCAAGGCAAGGATATTGTAACCTGTATTGAATATGATGCTAATGGCAGGCAGCCGCGTTCTTACCTTCCATATCCTTCCGCCACTTTTCCCGGGCAATACAAAATCAATGCTTTAGCCGATTTGTATAATTATTATGCTGCCGGCACAGAATGCGAACAAACCGAATATCCATTCTCGGAAAAAGAATTTGAAAACTCGCCATTGAACACGGTTCTACGGCAAGCCAGCCAGGGTGAATCATGGAGTTTGGGATTTCATAATGTCCGCTTCAGCTATCGCGCGAATTATCTGAACGAGGTACGACTGTTCCTTCTAAATGAATCTGCCGGTAGCTGGTCGGGTAATTCCTTTTATGCACCCGGAACGTTGCTGGTGACCGAAACAACAGATGAAAATGACAATGTGCATGTTTCCTACCAGGATAATAATGGCAAGGTTATTATGGAAAAGCATCCTGCGAAAGTTAACTCCGGTACTGTACCGAAAACATTTGACTACGCAATTACATGCTATGGTTATGATGATCTCGAAAGATTACAATTGGTTATTACGCCGGAAGGATACAATAAGATGGTTGCAGCCGGTAATTTTGCTGTCAAACAGTCCGACGATGTGTGGAATTTCTTTTGTCAATACAATAAGCGGGGATTGGTATATGCAAAAAAAATGCCCGGTATTGATTGGAATTATTTGGTATATGATCAATTAAACAGGGAAGCACTTTCCCAGGATCCAAATCTCAGAACTTCGGGTAAGTGGATGTATCATAAGTTTGATGCATTTGGAAGAATGATCTCTTCCGGCCTAACAACAATCGCCGGCAAAACCTATCTTGAATTACAGGATGATCTGTGGCAACCCGCTGTAATATGCCACGAATCGATGGCTGCATCTTCGAATGGATATACTAATGTTTCATTTCCTACCACATTGCTGGAAGAATTATCCGTAAACTATTATGACCATTATGATTTTAACGATGATGGAAATGCAGATTATAGCAGCTCGTCAAACCAGGTGGCAAGGTCGAAAGGCAAAATTACCGGCCAATTCAACATTGTGATTGGATCAGCACCAGCTATCATTGAAAAAACAATTCCTTTCTATGATTACCTGGGAAGAATAATTGAGACAAAGGGTAACAATCATGAAGGTGAAGCGGAAAGTGAATCCTTTGTATATAACTTTTCTGGCGATGTGCTGCAACAGGAACGTATACACCATTATAGCTATGTACCGTCAGGCGGCGGACTGGGCTACAATACGGATCTGATTCGGAAGACGAGGAATGAGTATGATCATGCCGGTCGTTTGAAGAATACGTATCTGCAGGTTAATGAAGAGCTTGAGATCTGGACTGGAAGTTTCAGTTATAATGAACTGGGACAAATGATAAAGCGTAAACTCCACAATAGTTTATTAGGTATCATGCCGGTAGCTATTCAAAAATCAATGCAAACAATAGACTATAAATACAATATCCGGGGCTGGCTTACCACAGTGAATGATATTGATGATGTTAAGGAAAACGGTGACTACTGGGGAATGGAATTGCATTATAATGACGGATATCCTTTGCTTGATGCAGAGGCACAATATGGCGGTAATATTGTATGGATGGCATGGAAAAGCTGCCGTGACGAGGGCACCCGCATGTATGGCTTTAACTATGATCCGTTGAACCGTTTGGTAAAAGCTAAGTATGGAACGGCGTCAAATGCAGGTATTACGGAAACGGATCACTATACGGTTGATGGATTGTCATATGATGAAAATGGAAACATTGAAGGTATGAAAGTTCATGGTGCAGTGTCGTGTAATGCACAAACGTCACTTTTCGAATATGGCGTAACAGACGATTTGAATTACAGTTACAACGGTAATCAGTTAAAATCGGTTTCGGACAACGTCCCATTGGTTGGCTGGGGCAATAGCCTCGATTTTAAGGATGTTCCAGGTGTAACAGACTATGCATATGATGCGAACGGCAATATGTTGAATGATGCAAACAAGTCAATAGACATCAGTTATAACCATCTGAATCTTCCTTCATTGTTTATGAAAGCGGAGGATCATTTAAAAGTTACGTACAATGCAAATGGTGAAAAGAGGAAAGAGGAAATTACAGAGAATCTACAGGTACATGCAACCGGTTATTTCGGTGATATTATCCATGAGGATGGCAGGCCAAAGCGTATTCTTTTTGAGGATGGATACCTGCTGAGAGATACGTCTGAAAACTGGATACCTTATTATTATATCAAAGATCACCTTGGCAATGTAAGAGTTGTATTTAAAGGTCAGCAGCTGACCTGGACCAATAGCAATCTGACCTTTGAAATAAATGCGAATGAAGAGGGTGCTGAATTTCCCAAATTTAAAAACGTAAGTACCGTCCGTAATGAAGAAGTTGCGTTACAGGGAAATTGGTCGGGTAAATTATCTGATATGGATGGTCCCTACACAGACGTACCTGTTAAGTCGGGGGATACGTTACAACTGTCTGTGTATTATTACTATGCTGAAAACAATCCACAGAAATCTGCACCATCCCAAGATCATGGTGAGGAAATATTGCGGCCAACATTTAGTCTTGAAATGCAAGATGCACCGCGCAATCCGCACGGAACAGATTTTGGAAACCAGGTCAACAAACCTTCCTTTGGTATTCAATTAAATATCACAGGATTGTCTGCTTTGCTCTCCGGAAAAAAGAAAAGTGCTGGTACTCAACTGAAAACTGATACATCCTTTGCCGTACCTGAGGCTTACATCTTGCTTTCTTTACGGGATACATCCGGGCAGGAAATCAATCAATGGCGTGTAGAAGTTGATACGGGTGGCTACTGGAGTTGTATCGCTGATTCTGTTGGCATTCATGTCCCGGACGGTTCGCAGCAATATCAGCTGCGGGTTTCAATGCACAATGACAGTGAACAGGATGTCTGGTTTGACACCTTGTTGCTGAAGATTGGTCAGCAGACAAACCCCGTAGTACAGGTTAATCATTACTATCCCTATGGAAATCTTATGGCTGATATCAGCTGGCAATCAGAAAATTCTGACACAAACAATTATCTTTATAACAGTAAAGAGTTACATCGTTCTTTGAATCTAAACTTGCTCGATTACGGGGCCCGCTGGTACGACCCACAGGTGGGGAGATGGTGGGTGGTGGATCCTTTAGCTAATGAACCTGAGCAAGTTGACAAAGCGCCTTATGCAGCATTTTGGAATGACCCTGTTATGAACATTGACCCTGATGGAAAATGTCCAAATTGTGCTACAGCTGGAATTGGATCCGTTATTGGTGGTCTTATGGGCGGTGGCATTGAAATATTATCTCAGCTTTATGATTATGGAATTGTAAACAACTGGAATGCTGTAGGTGGAGCTGCTTTGCAAGGCGTTTTGACGGGTGGAACAGCAGGGTTTACAGGTGGAGCAAGTTTATTAAGCATAGGGGCAGTATCAGGTAGTGCAAATGCGATAGGTGGTGCAGCTAATAGAATCATTCAAGGAAAGAGCACAACACTTACTAATGTAGTGGCTGACGCAACTGTTGGAGCTGCCTTGGGTGCTGGTGGGAAGTTGGTTGGCAATGCTGTAAATAGTGGAACTAATAACTTATCAAAATCCGCTAAAGGTAAACTAGGAGAAGCAGTCACTGAAATTAAATATGGAGTTCAAGGTTATAAAAGTGCTGGAAAAGCTGAAGTTCTAACAGGTGGTAAAACATCAACAGGTAGACCTGCGGTTGCAAAGTATGATTTCGATATGATAAATGTTTTTACGGGAGGAAGGTTAACTGTAGAAAGTAAATTTAATAGTTCCACATTAACGCGTAATCAAGTTAGTGCGCGACCACTAGTTACCACCCCTGGTGGGCTAATCATAGATAGAACTACTAGTCAAGGACTAGGCAACATAGCGAAAGCCGCAATTGTTGGAGCAGGTACAGGTGTGGATGCGCAAAAAAAGTAATAAGCAATAAATATGAGATTGTTTTATAAAGTATCTGATAAAAAACTATTGAGAGACAGAAATGAACTTTTCAAAGAAGCGGGAATACCTGCATTAGAAAAATGCAAGTTCGTTTCACGGCCATTTAAAAATTCATGGTATGGAGAATATTACAGCGGCATTCAAGGATATATTTATGAGTTTGGCAGAGTTGAAAATGAAGATGTTTTAGAAATAGTTAGAGTATATATCTCAAGTGGAGATAAATATATAAAAATATACATAAATGTATTTAAAATTATACATAAATTAAATTTAATAAGCGAACTAAATAGTTATGATGGTCTTAAGTTTGGAATTCCTCCAAATAATTTCACAAATATGAGATTACGAAGTGAAGATTATAAAGGTCCACCATTGTTTTATATGTTTTTTTTGCCTCAGCATAAAGTAGGAACTTACTATACAAAATCAGGCTATGGTATCGAAATCCAGAAATTAAAAAAATTGATTAAATCGGATATGGAAAATATAGATGGCTTTTTAAAAAGATGGCACGAACTTCACAAGCCAAATGTTACCGATTTGGAAGGAAACATAATGCCGACCGGCTATGAATCTTCTCGTCGAGTACAGTGATGACAGCATCTAGTTTTCACTAAAATGCGGGCGTTTTAGAAATCAACATACTACAGAACAAGTGACTTAAGAATATTTAATTCAACGTTGGACATGGCATAAAGGGGAAAATTTATTGAGCTATTTGCCATAGGCTATACGCGACCAGATCAGAAAGTAATATCACAATGCTCTGAGTGAATGTAAGTATACAAAAGCCAAATTTTTTGAATGAATTAATAACTAGATGCAAAAAATAAATCGTCATGCTGTAACAACTTTACAGGAAAGACTTGAAGAAATACCAACCTTGCATAGATTAGGTGGAGATTCCGAGCTATGTTGACCCACCCATTGCAAGGTCATGGGAAGACAAGTTCTGTCGACTGACATTCCGGCATGTTGACCCACCTGAAAGTAATCATTGCATCAGTGCTTTTGATATTATTGGACTCCTTAAACCAATACGGGAGACATGTCACAAAAGCCTATTGCAATGGAACAAATAAAACAAATCCTGCAGCTTAGAACCGATGGCATCGCCATCCGTGAAATGGCCCGCCGCATAGGGATTAGCAGGAACAGTGTACGTAAATATTTGTCACTGTTGGAAGACAGTGTCGGTGAGTTAACTAATAAACAGTTAGCGGACGGGACATATCTGAACGACTCACCAAGGCAGGATACCGTTCGCCTGGAGCAACTTGTTCGGCATTTTAGCAGTACGTGATCTGAACTAGAAAAGACCGGTGTAACCCGCCAGTTATTGTGGCAGGAATATTTGGGGCAGCATCCGGATGGTTACGGCTATAGTCAGTATTGCTATCACTTAAGCCGGTATGTGAAAAGACAGGATGTTACCATGCATCTTGGGTATTGTGCAGCCGATGTGATCATGATAGATTTTGACGGTAAGAAGCAGCACTATATCCGCCCTACATTAATTAATAAAGTAAGTTTCAAAGTTCATGGAGAATAAATTCCGTAACACTTTTTTTAGAATACTGGGCTTATACCAATTTGCTTGCGGCCTTTGGGGTATGTATACTTTAGCTGTAACATATACATTATTGAATTTTTTGTTTCTTGGACCTTTAATTTTGCTGCTTCTTGTGTCTGGAGGCTATCTTTTTATCAGGGTAGACCAGCTATCTTTCAATTTATCTATTGTTAGTAATATATTACAGATATTTCAATTTAATTTATTCGGAAATGGATTTATTTTTGCAACAGGAGTATACTTTGCATTGGCTTTAGATACGTTGGATATTAGCAACATATACATCAATTACAGATTGTGGACATTTATGGGTTATTTTCTAATAAATTCTGATGATGGTGTTTTTCTTACGGCTATAAATTTTATTCCTATTCTTATAATATTGTTTATGACTCTTTTTAAGAGGGTTAAGGATGCTTAAAATTCGTCAGCTAATAAGTTCTCGGACTATTTCTCCACCAGATGTAACTTTCGATTCATAGCTGGCATTTAAGACGCTAACCTCTTGTCGACTGTCTGTGACAGAAGTATATGTAAGAAGATCGCTTTGTAGTATGCGGAAGGAAGCAGGTCAGTAATAATATACGTATGAACATGTCCCGGATCTTATTGATCAGCTTATTTGTTCAGGTGATTTCTTCTGTGCAATTCTGCTATCAGGTGAAAGAAGAAAAACAGTTGCAATGCTTTCGTGAGAAAGTTAAAGAATTAAAATCAACATTTGATTATGTATATGTAATGTAAAACTTTAAGGATACACTTAATCAGTGGATGGAAAGATACATAAAAATCATAAAATATTTAAAGAGAGAAGAATGGAAAATGGCTGATGTTGTTTTTTTAATGCTAACAAATCAAAAAGTTTATTACTATTTGCTTCTATTGATCCTGATACATCAGCAATGCACGATGAAGTACAAATCGCAGGGGCTGAAAAATTAATAACAAATGGCAATTTTACATCCAATCATATCCTAATGTAGCTTTTAACAGAAATGACTTAAATCCTAAAAGGCCTTTCCCTGCGGATACTATGTTTTATTATGTCACTAAAGATCTTATTACAGACGGTTACTTTAAACAAGATAGTTGTGAGATCAGCTATATTTA
The DNA here is from genome assembly GCA_019694975.1 of Chitinophagales bacterium. Classification (NCBI taxonomy): domain Bacteria; kingdom Pseudomonadati; phylum Bacteroidota; class Chitinophagia; order Chitinophagales; species Chitinophagales bacterium. Next base: position 91,852 of record JAIBAY010000001.1, on the reverse strand, counting down.
CAGTGATATTTGGTTTATGGATTGGATGAGAGAAAAGCACTGGGAGTTCTTGCAGCGTAAATGGTAAATAACACGAAAACTTTTCAAGATTGACTAACACTCTCATATACGATTCAGTTGAATAGAAGTTGATGGCTGGTTCTGCTATATTCAGTATTTCATGTTCATAATGTAAAAAAACCGCCGGATGAACTTCCGGCGGTTTTTTATTGAGGGAAATTGCAATAGCATATACAGCCTATCTCATAAACAGCAATTCGCGGTATTTAGGCAATGGCCAAAGTTTGTCGTCTACAATAAGTTCGAGCTTGTCGGCACGATACCTGATTTCATCAAAGAATGGTTTCACCCGGTCGCAATAGGCGATGGCACGTTCTCGAATATTATCTGTCTTGTTGGCCGCTTTGCGTGCTTCGGTCATTTCATTCACGAGCGTAAGAATGGCATTCACATGCTCACTGATTTCTTTAACGAGTTCCTGCTGCGCCGCTGTATGCTTTACATCTAAACCGATTTCTTTAAATCCTTTGATATTGCTGATCAGTTCGTTTTGATATTGAATGGCTGCAGGGATGAGTTGATTGACAGCAAGCTCACCGATTATGCGGCCATCAATCTGCACTATCTTGATATACTTTTCGAGTTCAATTTCATGGCGCGCGTGAATCTCTTCCCTGGTGAAAACCTGGTTACGTACAAAAAGATCAATGCTCTCCGGTGTAACCATGAAGTCGAGAGCGCGCGGCGTATTCTTCACATTATGCAGGCCACGGCGTGCGGCTTCTTCTTCCCATTCTTTAGAATAGTTGTTGCCTTCGAAACAGATTTTTTTGCTTTCGGTGATATATCGCTTCAATACTTCCATGATCGCCACTTCTCGGTTTTTGCCTTTCCCGATCAGGCCGTCCACCTCCGCTTTAAATTTGATGAGTTGGTCGGCAACTATCGTATTGAGCACCGTCATGGTGGAGGAACAGTTTTGTGATGAGCCGACGGCACGCACTTCAAATTTATTTCCTGTGAAGGCAAACGGCGAGGTACGGTTACGGTCGGTATTGTCCTGCATCAGCGAAGGTATCTTGTTATGAATCTCCAGGCGCAGCGTCTGTTCACGCTCTTCGGTAAACTTTCCGCTTTCCACCTTCGATTCGATTTCGGTGAGGATATCAGTCATGTATGATCCGATGAAAACGCTGATGATGGCGGGTGGTGCTTCGTTTGCTCCCAGCCGGAAATCATTGGCGGCTGAAGCAATAGAGGCGCGCAACAGGTCATCTCCTTCACTCACCGCTTTGATTACATTAATAAAGAAGGTGAGAAACTGCAGGTTGGTTTTTGGTGTACGGCCGGGTGATAACAGGTTTTTCCCGGTGTCGGTCGCCATGCTCCAGTTATTGTGTTTGCCGCTGCCATTGATGCCGGCAAAGGGTTTTTCATGCAGGATAACGCGCAGCTTGTGCCTGCGTGCCACCCGCTGCATTACATCCATGAGCAGTTGATTATGATCTACTGCCACATTCACTTCTTCAAAAATCGGGGCCACTTCAAACTGTGCGGGAGCGACTTCATTGTGCCTTGTCTTTAACGGGATACCCAGCTTGAAGGATTCTGATTCAAAATCGAGCATGAAGGCATAAACCCGTTCGGGAATCGAACCGAAATAGTGATCTTCCAGCTGTTGCCCTTTTGCCGGTGCATGACCGAATAAGGTGCGCCCGCTGAATACAAGGTCGGGCCGTGCTTCAAATAATGCCTCATCAATCACAAAGTATTCCTGCTCCCATCCGAGGGTAGGCACCACCTTCGTCACATTCTTATCGAAATAGTGGCATACTTCCACCGCTGCATTTTCCAGTGCATTCAGCGACTTGAGGAGCGGCGCTTTGTAATCGAGCGCTTCACCATTGTATGAAACAAAGATGGTTGGGATACACAGCGTTTTGCCGCTGCCAATCTCCATTATGAATGCCGGCGATGAAGGATCCCATGCAGAATAGCCGCGGGCTTCGAAAGTATTGCGTAATCCTCCGCTGGGAAAACTGCTGGCATCCGGTTCCTGCTGTACCAAAGCATTGCTGTCGAAGATCTCCAGCCCTTTTCCTGAACTGTTGATCTGGAAAAAGGCATCATGCTTTTCAGCGGTGGCGCCGGTGAGGGGCTGAAACCAATGGGTATAATGCGTGGCGCCTTTCGAGATGGCCCAGGATTTCATGGCAGAAGCAACCTGATCCGCTATTTTCCGGTCGATTTTCTGCCCGGTTTTGGTAGCTGCCATTACACTGAGGTAGGCATCCTCACTCAGGTAGCTTTTCATTACCGCTTCCGTGAAGACGTTTTCGGCAAAGTAATCGGAGATTTTCTTACCCTGATTCCGGATGTCGACGTGTTTGGGTTCAGCTACACGTTCAACGGATCTTAATCGAAGATTGGTCATGATGCAGGATTTGCATCAAAGGTAAACCGGAATTTATTTTTTCAGAAAATATTTACATGCAGTTCCCTAAATTTGTCATTTGTGTGGAAAAAAGTAGAAAAAATTGTGGATAACAGCCATAGATATCAATTTGTATCGCAAAAAAATGTAAAAAATTGAAAGGAATCTATTAAGCCGGAAGAACGAAGGAAGCGCTCCCGTGCATATTGGGCAGAATAACTTCGGCAATCAATCTTGAAAGGCTGACAAAGAAAGCCGGCAGCTTTAATTGCTTACAAAGGGGTTGCCGGATAGTTTGGCTATTTCAATAAAGCATCGGCTTGCTTATGTGCTTCATCCACAAGCCGTTTACCTTCATCATCGGCTGCTTTTATAATTTTTGCAGATTGTGCATCAGCTTCCTTTTTCAGCTTATCGGCAGCAGCCTTTGCCGCCGCCTTTGATATCGGATCTTTGGCCTGTGCTACCAGTTTATCAGCCGCGACATAGCCTTCTTTTTTTGCCTTATCTGCCGTCACTACTGCGGCTGCATGTAACTCTTTTGCCTTTGCTTCGGCATCACTAATCAGTTTATCGGCTTGTGCCTTTGCCTCCGCTTTGCCATCTTCTATTTTTTCTGCCACCACCGTTTTCACTTCTTCCTGAATTGTTTCGGTAAGATTGGTTGCGGCATCTTTCAATCCTGTTTTTATTACAGGATGGGTAGTTGTTCCACCGATATTCACTTTCACATGCACCGGATCCGGCATTGCGTACTGGGTGCCTGCTGTTTTATTAGCGGCCGTCAGGAGGTTATTCACCATGTTAACCGCCTGTGTGCCGAGTTGTGCTTTTGGTATGGAAAGGTTAAGGTTATAATCAATCGTCTTATCGAATCCGCTCGACCCTTCAATAGAAGCACTCGTGCCGGAAATAATGGTTTCAAACGGGGCAACATGTACTCTTCCATCCTTAAATTCAAACGAAAGGTTGACATTGCTGAGTGCCACTTGTTTGTATTGCGGCATCTTCAGCGCATCAGCCATTTTATTAAGTGGTTCAAAATTGGAAACAACCACATTGCCGGTCTTCAGTGTTCCCTTGCCGGTGAGTGAATTCAGATTCGGTTGCATATGGCCATTCAATGTGCCGAGGACATTAAGTGATGATGAAAAACTGCCGGAGCATCTTTCAGCGATCGGGGCCATTTTCCGAACTGTGATCATGGATGTTGCGGTTTCTGCAATGTCAAAACCGGTCAGGGCCAGCCTCAGATTGAAACCGGGTTGTTTTACATTTTCAGTTGAATATACGCCATTCATTTCAACCCGGCCATCGAGCATATTAAAGGTCAGACCGCTCATATCGAGTACAGCATTTTTCATGGAAACATTTCCCTCCAGGTTTTGCAGCACAAATTCCTGGTAGAGCACTTTGGCGGCTGATGCGTGGAGGTTGAAATCGATATTGGACGGAATTGTTATCACGGACATTGCAGCCGTATCGGGCACCACCGGCGCAGCAGCAGACGATGATGATGTCATGAGCTGATTCAGATCAAGAAGACCGGAAGTAATGTTGAGCGATCCTTTTAACAGTTCGTCTTTAAAATACCACGCGAAGAGATTATCCACTGTGCCGGTTGTCCTGATATCGCTGCCTCCCGCTTTTACATCGCAATTGTTAAGCGTCACATTCTTTGCATTAAAGGAAAGCAGGAAACTATTGATGATCATGCCTGACGGGAAGGAAGAACTCTTATAATACATGCCGGTAATGGAAATGGTGCCTCCGGCATTAAACTTATCGTAAGCTTTGCTTTCAATGGCTGACATGCTTCCTTTGGCGGTTACATCAGCAGTCAGTAATCCGGACAAGTTCGTGCCTTTTTCAAGTGGTACAAGGTCTTTGATTTTGCCGAGATCAATCCTGCCTTTAATGCTTGCATCAATGCGGGCATCAGAAACAGGAGTGCTGATGTACAATCGTGCATCAAAAGGATCACCGCCCATTTCCGCATGCAGGTGTTTCAGGTTGATGATCGTGTGGTCGGTGATGCCATCCGGATTATTCACCTTAAGGTCGATCGCAACATTCTTTACGGCAGCAGGCAATGCAGGATATTGAAACATGCCATTTTGAACCGACAGGTTAATGCCGAATGCAGGATAAGCATGATCATTATAGGTGCCTTTTACAAAGCCATCAAATGCAAATGTTCCGGATGACTTTAACTGCTGATAGTCATTTTTATAAATAGTGGGAATGAGAGAAACGAGGGCATTGAAGCCCGACTTCTTTGATGCAAACTTCATATCAATCACGATATCGTCTGCAGGCATGGCAACATTCCCGTCGAATGCGATTGCAAGATCATTAAGGGTAAGTGTATTTTCTTTAAAAGTGTACTTGCTGTTCTTATTGTCTATTTCAAGATCTGCGTTCAGCAAGGCATGCACGCCATGCAGGTAACTTATGCCACCATAGGATGCATAAAGTTTTTCCATATCCGTTTTAGTAGAAAGTATAAAGACATCCTTCGTGAAATCACCGGTTCCTTCATGATTTGCATTCTTCAGCAATAGGTTCATTCCGGTCGACTGATCATCATAACGGATTTCGGCATTCGTCAGTTTGTAGGATTTTAACGATATCGTGTAAGCAGTGGCGGAGGATGTGCCAGTAACAGGCGCCGGTTTTGAAATATCCCAGTTTGCTTGTCCGTCTTTCAGCACCTGCAGGTTAAGCAATACGCCGTCAGCAGCAACTGAACGGATGTTTACAGTTTCACCTTTAATAACGCTCATCAGGTCAAGTGTTATTTTCAGCTCTTTCACTGAAGTAAGTGTATCACCGTCAAATTCATTTATGCCGATAACGGTAAGATCATTCAGGCAAAACGAAAGGTTGGGGAAGGCAGCGAAAAGTGTGAGATCAAAATTGCCGAAATCTACTCTTGCATTGATTTGCTCATTGACCGCGTTTTTCAGTTTCGCTACAATGCGGTCTTTATATATAAATGGAAGAATGACTGCGGCGGCGATAAGGAGTGATACTACAAGCAAGAAAGTGATCACTGCTTTTTTCATAGGTAACAGCTTTTTATTTTAATGGATTGATACACGCCATCCGTACGACCGCTGACCGGTTGCAGCGCCCGGATTGCCTCGTATTTTGTTACCAACGCTTACAAGCTATATTATTTCACGACCTCGAATGGTTTTACATAATGACGGGCTGAGCCTGATTTAGTACGAATGACCAGGTAATAGTTGCCTGGCATCCATCCCTGCACATCAATATCAGCGTGCTGTTGACCGGAAGGAAGTGAGCATACAGTCTGGCCAAGTATGTTTTTTATTTCCACCACTTCAGGCGCGTTGATAGTTCCATAATCAATATGTACTTTGTTATTAGAAGGGTTGGGAAAAATCTGCAAACCGGTTGATGACTCCATTTGTTGAATCAATGTCGGCACGTCAAATTTAACCACCCATCCATCAGCGTCGCCTTGCAGCCCTGACACATCACCATCATTGGAATAGGCACCGCCCACTACAAATCCGCCATCCAGCATAGAGTAACAATATTCGGGCTCGCTGCCACCGATTGCTACACTCCATTGAAAAACGCCCGCTGAACTGATACGCATGAGACAATATTCCCTGGCTTTGTTTTCTTCATTGAGGATGTCACCATCCGTTGACAAGGTTGAACCGCTGAGGAAATAACTGCCATCGTACGAAGATATCGCACCACGATGCAGTTGTTCGCGTTTTAATCCGCCATATATTCCCTGCCATTGAACATTGCCGTTACCATCCAGCTTCATCGCCCAGAAATCATAATCACCATGCCAGGATCCATTCTCCACTGCAACTGTTGGGTCCTGAGTATCACCAAAGGTTATGAAACCTCCATCCGCTGTTGGAAAGACATCGAGTATGTCTTCCTCATTCTGATGCCCATACACTTTGCTTGAGATCACATTGCCCATGGTATCGGTCACCAGCATCCATCCGTCAACCCCCTGCGTATTGAGTCCTGCAAGATCACCGTCAGTGGAATTGGTAAGGCCAAACATAGCGAGTGTGCCATCCGGCCGCAGTATGGCTTTATATAAATCATCATCACCTGAACCACCATAAATGTTATTCCTGATGATGTTACCGTCCTGATCGACAACAAACACCCATGCATTAAAAAAATCAGGGTAACTGTTGTTTGGCACATCACCGTTATGTGAAGTGGTGCGCGACATCAGCAGGTATTTATGCCCGGGCAATTCCAGCATGAAACGCGGGGTATCGAAATCCGTACCGCCAAAGGAGTGTGCCCATATCTTATTGCCGTTTGCATCCAGCTTTACCGTCCAGGCATCGCTTTGGCTATGATGCCCCTGCACATCAAAATCATCCGACCAGCTTTCCGTTTGAAAAAGAAAACCACCATCGCTTGTCTGGATAATTTTTGAATTTGGATTTCCTTCCTCGAGCGTTCCGCCAAAACATTTTTGCCAGAGTATCGTGCTGTCGGGCGCCATCTTGATTACCCATGTATCATGTTTACCTTTTATTGCACATGTCACATCACCGCCCGTTGAATCCGTCAGGCCGAGCATAATAAAATTTCCGTCTGCGGTAGGGAAAATATCCTGCATGACATCATTTCCCGGTCCACCGAAAGTTTTGGACCATATGATATCCGGTACCTGCGCAAGGCAGGTATTCACGTTAGCAAGCGGGATCAATGCGACAAGTAACATTACAAGCTGCCAAGGTGAAAGGCTGCCTTTTTTTGGAAGTAAAATTCTGAACTGCATTTATCGGTTGAGGTTTTTTTTGGAAAAACGGAATCATGATTTTCCGGCTGTGAAAATACACCAAGGATTTTATATACGGTTGAAACACATCATCCTGAGAAATTAATGAACGGTTTATCTGCATGCCACCAGATGATTTGTCAGCAAGGTGAAATGACTGTTTTGAATGGTATCAGGATTTACCTTTCGTGGGACATCCACTATTTATGTTGTTAAACAGGTTAAAGTAATGTTAAAAATTTCAATTCAAAAATTGAATATGGTTGTCCGGAGCAAATGAAGTACTTTTGGCGCGCCGATTAACAGCTTGTTAAGAATTTTAGAATGGCTGTTTTACCTGAATGCAATAACTTTGCAAATCTAAACCATACTTTAAAGCATGGAAAGTTATGTTACTCCGTTACTTCGCATTTCTTTAAGCGTTTTCATTCTGACAGTATCGTTCTTTCATCTGCAGGCTCATCAGGTTGAGAAGTTACCATTGAAAGGTGCGATAGGATTTATTGAAAACAAGGGACAGTTCAGAAATCAACATGGTGAAGTGCGGAAGGATTTGCTGTATATGTATGTCAATAAGGGGATGAAGGTGCAGCTGTTGCCGTCTTCAATCAGCTTCGAGATGTACACGATGGAAGAGGACCCACAAAGTGTAAAGGAGTCAGATGCTTATACCATCGACCACTCACTTGATCCGGAAGACAGGCCCATACCGGATGTACGTTATAAGAGCAACCGTATTGATGTGGAGTTTATCGGCGCCAACCCTCATCCACAGGTGATCGCGGAAGAAATGAAACCTGATTATCTTAACTATTATCTTGCTTTTACGCCTAAAGAAGGCATCAGGGATGTGAAGTTATTCAACAAGGTTACCTATAAGAATCTTTACGATCACATTGATCTGGTGATGATAGCAAATCCTGCACAGTATCCTGATCAGGCATTGGTTTATGATTTTATTGTTCACCCGGGTGGCAATGTGAATGACATCCGCTACCGTTACCAGGGATCGAATGACCGTGATTTTTTGGATAATGGTACCATGGTTACTGCTAATGCATCAGGACGTATGTTTGAAATGATACCTGAATCATTCTTGCAAAATAGCAGCGGTAACAAAGTAATGCCAGTATCGGTTGCATTTGCGAAGCACAAAGATTTTATTTCATTCGAGGTGGGACCTTACGATAAACAGCAGTCTCTAGTCATTGACCCGGTTGTGATATGGGGAACGTACTCCGGCGGATTGTACAGTGAAGAAGGCCGCGGTGTTTGCGTAGACAGCGAAGACAATGTGATCCTTGTCGGACGTACCTATAGTTCGGATGGCATAGCCACCGATGGTGCTTTTCAAACTGAATTGCTGGGTGATGTTGATATGCAGATCGAAAAATACACTTCCAATTGCGGAAGACTTTGGGGTACCTACTGGGGCGGTTCCAAAACTGACCATATCCGTGGTGTTATTTCGGATAAATATGATAATCTATATTTCGGAAGTCATACTGACAGCCCTGATGGTATTGCTGCGGGTGATCCGGATAACGGTAATTATATTTTCCGGGATCAGTTTGCAGGAGGCGATGGCGATGATGGCGTATTGGGATACTTCACCAAAGATGGGTACAGAAAGTGGGCCACGTATTTCGGCGGACAAGGAACAGAGGTGGTGCGACGCCTTAAATTTGATATTGACGGGAATGTTATTCTTGTCGGCTATTCAGAGAGTGATAGCGGTATTACTACACCGGATACTTATCAGCCTGATTGGCATGGCAACTCTGACCTTATGCTTATCAAATGGGATACAACAGGACACCGCATTTGGGGTACTTATCTTGGTGGCGAAAATGAAGATCATGGAAGAAGTGTAGCTACAGATGATGCGGATAATATTTATGTAAATGGCAGTACCGGCAGCAAATACGGTATCAAGAAAAATGCATTTAAAGATTCCAGTGCAGGCGGACAGGATTACCTGCTTGCAAAATTTACCAAGGACGGCAATTGTAAATGGAGCACCTATTGGGGCGGTGCGGTGGAAGACCGTGGCAGAGGTGTTTATGTAGATAAAGACGGTGACTTTGTATACTTTACAGGATATAGTGCAAGCGAAGAAGGTGTAACCTTGCCGGGCGCCTTTCAGCCTGACTGGAGTGAAGGTTACGATGGTGCCGGCGAACCGTTTCATGATGCGGTTTTAATGAAATGGAGCACCAACGGATATCCGATATGGTCTACTTTTATTGGTGGTCCACTGGATGACCGCGGCCGGGCCATCACCATGATTGGCCACGAAGTGTATATCGCCGGTACAACTTCCAATTCAACGGTCATGTCAACTCCGAATGGATTTCAGCCTGTTTTCGGGGGTAATGATGATATGTTTATTGAGCATTTTGATCCGGATGGAAACAGGAAATGGGGATCATATATCGGTGAAGAAGGCAGTGAGAGCACGCTGGCACTGGCCGTCGATAAATCGCATACACACATCTACCAGGTAGGCACAACGAGCAGTATTGACATTGCTACGCCCGGCGCAGCACAGGTAGTTTATGGAGGCTACGAGGATGCGTATCTCGTAAAGATTCAGGTTGACACGGTTACTGCTGTTAATACACCTGCCAATCTTTCCACGGTAAGCATCTATCCTGACCCCAATCAGGGTTCCTTTTCACTCAAATATCACCTGACCGAACCCGGCACCATGGGTATTTATAACATGAACGGAGAGTTGGTACATACACAACCGCTGCAGGTAACGGAGCAGAAAATAGCCGTGTCAAATCTCGATGTGGCACCGGGAATTTACACATGCAGGATTACGGTCAATGGTAAGGAACTTGTCAGCCGTAATTTCATCATCATCCGGTAGACTGATCAATTCGCCGATAGTTCAATTCCTGTTCAAGCGGGAATATTTTTTAACCTTAAACAACAAAACAATATGAAACAGTATTTCCGCACTAATGCAATCGTCTGCAGTCTGTCGCTGTTTTTTGCATTTGCAGCATCCATCGCTATGGCACAGGCTCCTCAGAAAATACCACTGGATGGTCCAATGGGTTTTATTGAAAACAAAGGACAATTTCTCGATCAGGAAGGATCTGTACGGAAGGATCTGCTGTATATGTATATCCGCGACGGACTCAAGGTACAACTTAAATCAAACGGCATCAGCTTTGATCTGTTTACGATGGAAGAAGATCAGGCCAGTATTTCCGAAGCAGACGGGTATGCGACAGCGCATCACCTTGATCCGGAAGATGCACCATTGCCTAAAGCAATTTATAAAAGCAACAGGATTGATCTTGAGTTCATTGGAGCTAATGCTGATGTGCAGGTGGTGGCAGAGGAAGTTTTGCCGGATTATCTTAACTACTATCTGTCCTATACGCCTCAGGAGGGTATCACAAAAGTCAAACAATTTAATAAAGTAACTTACAAAGGCATTTATGATAATATCGACCTGGTGATGATTGCTGCTCCAGTTGATTATCCGGTTCGTTCGCTTGCTTATGATTTCATTGTGCATCCGGGCGGCAATGCAAATGATATCAGGTACCGGTATCATGGTGTTAACGGACAGGAGATTTATGATAATGGTACACTTGAATCCTCAAATGGAATCGGCCGCATTTTTGAAATGATCCCTGAGTCTTACATTCAGAGTTCAGCCGGCATTAAGCTGATGCCCGTTGAGGTCAGCTTTAAGAAGGAGAATGACTTTATCACTTTTAATGTGCCCCATTATGATAACAGGCAGTCTTTGATAATTGATCCGACATTGGTTTGGGCCACTTACTGTGGTGGTTTGTACAGTGATGAAGGGCGAGGCCTTGCGGTTGACAGTGAAGATCATGTGATTCTGACCGGCAGAACTTACAGCACAGAAAATATTGCCACAGATGGAGCCTATCAGACACAGCTCATTGGTGACATTGATATCATGATCGAGAAATATTATGATAACGGTGCCCGCATCTGGGGTACATATTACGGAGGCTCCGGTTTAGACCGCGCGCGCGCCTGTATTGTAAATGAAGATGAATTCATTTATCTCGGTGCGCATACAACAAGTGAAGATGGTATTGTGACCCTTGGAAATGGGATGCACCAGGAAATATTTGCGGGTGTAGAGGATGGTATACTTGCTTATTTCAGCCCGGCAGGAGAAAGGGTTTGGGCTACTTATTATGGCGGAGAAGATGAAGATATCATACGCAGATTAAAGAAGGATGATGCCGGCAATATTATTATGGTTGGATACTCTAACAGCGACAGTGGCATCGCCACGCCGGATGCCTGGCAGCCGGTTAACAATGGCAATTCCGACTTATGCCTCAGCAAGTGGACGTCTGGCGGACAGTTAATCTGGGCTACGTTTTTAGGCGGAGAAAGCGAGGACCATGGCAGGAGCGTTGATGCGGATAATGAAAATAACATTTATGTCAATGGCAGTACCGGCAGTAAGTTCGGCATAAAGAAAAATGCGTTCAGGGATCATAACGGCGGTGGGCAGGATTACCTGCTTGCGAAGTACAATCCGAATGGCGGCCTTAAGTGGAGTACTTATTGGGGCGGAGCGGTAGAAGATCGCGGACGAGGCGTACGTGTAGACGATAAAGGCAAATATGTTTACTATACCGGTTACAGTGCAAGTGATACCGGTGTTGCCACACCCGGTGCTTTCCAGGAAAACTGGACTGCCGGCTATGACAATCAGGGTCAGCCGTATCATGACGCTGTATTAATGAAGTGGAGTACGGATGGTTATCCGATCTGGTCAACTTACCTGGGTGATCCGCCCGATGACCGAGGACGGGCTATCACCATGATCAATAATGATGTGTACATGGGCGGCACTACGTCGTCGCTTACCAGCATGGCAACCGCAGAAGGGTTTCAACCTGTATTTGGAGGAAAGGAGGATATGTTTGTCGATAAATTCGATTCAGCCGGTAACAGGATATGGGGAACATATTGCGGTGGAGATGAAAATGAAAGCACCCTTGCGCTTGCTGCCGATAATGAGAAAGTTCACATTTTTATGGTTGGCACAGCGGAAAGTGTGGGAATAAGCACTCCCGGTGTTGGTCAGGAAATATTTGGAGGGTTTGATGATGCCTTTTTGCTAAAGATACAAGTGGGCGTTGAGGTTGGTGTAAATGAAACCGAGCCTGCAGCCCAGCATTCTATGAGCATTTATCCTAATCCCAGCCAGGGAAATTTTGTAGTGAATTACCAGTTAAAATCCGATGCTACATTGAATGTAACAGATGCGAAAGGAACCATTGTTTATGCAAAGACACTGAACAGCAATCAACATAAGCTGAATATTAGTGACCTGAATCTCGTGCCGGGATTGTATGAGGTTGTGATTGCAAACGGCAATAGCAGGGTGGCCACGGAAAAGCTGATTATAATCAGGTAAACATTTTGTTCATCATCGATGCTAAAAAGGTGACGCATAGTCACCTTTTTTTATTTACATTGAACCCATTTCTTTTAATTGTATAGGTAACCAGGCATTTTACATTTAAATGATTAATGGCGCCTTTTTCATGTTGAGATTTAACAATAGAAGAGCATGTTTCTGTTTATTGTATGAAATGCAATCATACGGATCATAACATTACTAAACCAAATTGAAATACTACTGCCCTCTTCTTTTGTTTATCTGTTGATCTGAGACAGGAAGGTTTCATTTAAGCTGCAAGGGTAATTGTATTCAAATCCAAAGCGACAATGAAATACAGTGTGCAATTAAAGATGCAGATGCAAGAGCGCTTTCGCAAGTTTGCCTGGATATCAATGCACAGGAGCAAAAAAGGTCATTTGGCAGCTGATAAATAAAATTTTACAGAATGGAATTACAAAAGAAAACTACCTTGTTTAGCTATTTCATTCACAGCATTTTCGTTTGCTTTTGTCAAATAATATAATCACGCTTATGGCTTCCAATTCTGCGCATGATTTTCTTTCTTTTCTTGTCATTATCACTGTAATATTATTGCTGGGCAGAGGCCTCGGAGAATTATGCAGAAAATGGAAGCAGCCTGCGGTGATGGGCGAATTGATCGCAGGTCTTCTGATTGGTCCAACAGTGCTGGGGAATCTTTTCCCTTCCTTCTTTCAGCAACTATTCTTCTCTTCCACCAATGCGCAACTTGGATTTGACGGCTTGTCAAAAATAGCCATCGTCCTGTTCCTGTTCGTGGCAGGTATGGAAGTGCATCTGAGCGATGTAATGAAACGAGGCAAGGCAGCAGCAAAGATCAGCCTGTCGAGTATCTTATTTCCGTTTGCCGCAGGATTTTCCGGCACCTGGTTATTCTATGATCATTTTGCCGTTGGTGGTCAAATGAACAAGTTAATCGCTGCCATGTTCATGGGCACTGCATTATCAATTACCGCATTATCCGTGCTTGCTAAAATTCTCTTTGATCTTGATTTGGGAAGAAGCAGATTTGGCAGTTTACTGCTTACGGCAGCTATGATTAATGATTTTGCTGGTTGGATGTTGTTTTCAGTGGTTATAAGTTTAGGGGACTTACACCATGAAAGTCTTGATATCTGGCAAACAGTAACGCTGGTATTGATTTTTGCATCGCTTCTGCTGACTATTGGGCGACAGGTTATTGACAAGCTTTTTGAATTCACGGCAGTGCAATTTAAAGGTCCGGGCGCGGCACTGGCATTGGCAATTATCATCTGTTTGCTTGGAGCGATATTCACGGAATGGGTGGGTATTCATGCAATCTTTGGTGCTTTTCTGACTGGTGTATCGGTGGGGGATTCAAAACACTTTACCAAGCGGGCAAAGGACATGCTGCATGAGTTCGTGTCGAATCTGCTCGCACCCTTGTTTTTCGTCTCGATTGGTTTGAGGGTTAATTTCTTCAAAGATTTCGATTTGTTTATTTGCCTGTTTATTTTGACGATTGCCTTTATCGGTAAGATAGCAGGAGGGTTTGCCGGTGCACGCCTGAGTGGTTTCAGATCCAATAAAGCGCTTGCAGTTGGTTTTGCCATGAATGCGCGGGGATCCATGGAAATTGTGCTGGGCATGTTAGCCATGCAGGCAGGAATAATTAATGAAAAAATTTTTGTTGGCCTCGTGGTTATGACCTTCATCACCATTCTTATTGCCGGACCAGCTATTAACTATTTCCTGAAGCGACATGACAGGATTTATGCTCCCGCAGTCTAAAAAGGACAATCAGAATAACCGCAACGCGCATTCAGGAAGCATGCAAGTGCCGCTTTGTGCAGAGCAAGGCCTCTGTTATTATTTGTGAGGAAACAAATTCATCCCGGTTTTACAATTGCTGATAAGTGCTTTTTGATTCATTACACTTCCTGGTCTATCTGGTAGTGAGTGGACAATTTTCCGCAGGATGCACTTCTCTAAAATGGCTGAAAGGGTGAGTGATTTTGTTAATGACCACTGTTATGGACTAACCTATAAATCGTGATGAACAGCATGCAGGAAGAATGCTGCAAGTGTATAGCTAAATAAAACGGGTTTTTGCTTTATCGCGGCAACTGTTTCACGGAAATTAACTGCTGAATAAATGATGAAGGTGCTTACGGCAAGTTCCGGGTATCCATCATTACTGCAATATTACTTTCACCAATGTTTTATAATTGTCTGAACGAACTTCCGCAAGGTACAGTCCGGGCGCTAAGGAGGCAGCAGGTATCACTATTTCACTGGAGGAGCCGGTTAGTTCAAATTGCCCTGAATAAACAGGTTGGTGCAGTAAATCATAAACCGTGATGACAGATTGCTGCGGAAAATCAGCGGATACCTTCAGATGGATTTGTCCTGCAGCAGGGTTTGGGAAAACAATTGCCCGAATACCTGCCGGTGACTGAAGCATTTCCTGGCCTTCTTTCATCAGCCATGGTGATGAATTCGTAACTGGCAAAAGGCGGTAACAGTAATTTGCATCAAACGAAGTGGCTGTATGTACTACTTCAATGATATAGTTTCCCTTTGGTGCGCTGTTATAAATGATGTCCTCATCCGTTGTTCCGGTGTTCGCAGAAGAGTACAGCAGCTGCCCGTTGGATTTATATAATTTGAGATCATAGTCCGCGAATAAATCAGTAAGCGTCAGTTTTAAATTTGTAGGAGCGGAAAGTTTCAATTTATACCAATCAGCATCCGTGGCCGAAGAAATCGCTGCGGTATAGCCCCAAAGGCTGGAATCATCAAATGCCTTCAGCAGTACGGCCGTGGCACTGCTGTTATTTGGTTCGTACTTGTCGTAGCATGCATCAGCCACATTCAGGCGGGTGACTATTGTTTCATTGGCTCCGTTACCGGTTGTCTGATATGCGTCAGGTGTAGCGGAAAAGGAATTGCCTTCTGTGGAAAAGAACAGGTACATGAATCCGTTCTTGTCAATGCCCATTCCATGTACTTCATCATTATCATCAGCACCAAAGTAGGTTCCCCACACTCTTGTTCCGCCAAACGTAAATTTTGCGATGAAGCCATCTGTTGAACTACCGTAGGTCGGCTGATAGGATCCCGGCGTAGCTATATTAACAGAACTGCTGGTTAACCCACCGCAATACACAAAATTATTATCATCGTCTACTGCAAGGGTGAATGTCTGATCCTTTCCATTGCCACCGTAATATGTTCCCCATTCGCGGCTGCCGTCAGGATGAAATTTTGCCAGGAAACCGTCATACTTGGGATCGCCATCATTTTCATACGCCTCGTACCAATGTTCCTGCAAGGCACCGGCTGAAGCAATACCGGAAGGACTGGCTGACCAGCCGATCACGTAAGGATTGCCGGCAGCATCTGTTTTCACTCCACGGCCATGGTCTTCATTGATGCCACCAAGGTAACTGCACCAGTAGAAGTTTCCTGTTGTATCCCATTTGGCAATAAATGCATCGGTGCCGCCGCCACCATACACTGTTTGAAACACACCTGGTGTTGCAAATTCAGTGAGACTTTCACAAGTGCCTTCGATGTACAGGTCGCCATTTTTTCCAACGCAAATTCCATGGGCGCGATCCTGTGCCGGTCCGCTGAAATAGGAGCACCATTTCAACACACCGCCTGGTGTAAATTCGCCTAAGAAGGCATCACCATTGTTGCCACCCGGATTGTTCATTGAATCCTGGTATGCACCTGGAGTCGCAATCTTATCAGGGCTGATGGTATAACCTGAGAAATAGATATTTCCTTTCTTATCGCAGTCCAGGTCGAGGATTTCATCCTGGATAGAACCGCCAAGATAAGTAGCCCACAACCTGGCACCGGAGGCATCGAGCTTAACAACAAATGCATCCTGGAAACCTGCGAAAGCGGTCTGGTAGGCACCAACAGTCACCATATTGGTTTTGCTCGTAGTAAGTCCTGCCACGTAGATATTATTATCGCCATCAGTAGTGATGGCATGTCCTTCATCTTTTCCGGTAGAGCCATAATATGTTGCCCAGGAGAGTTTGCCGACGGTGGTGAATTTAGCAATGAAAGCATCATGGTAGCCGCCTCCATAAACAGTCTGGTATGCGCCGGTACTGGCTACATACAGTGTGCTCAGCGTGCTGCCGGTCACAATCACTTTCGACTGTTTGTCAACTGCCAGTTCACCGTTGTTAATATCCTCCGAAAGGTTGCCGCCATAATAGGATGACCACAGAATGTTCGGATCAATCACAATCGTCTGAAGCGGGTCTCTTGCAATTGTGTAACTCACCTTGTTCTTATCAAACTGATATGTCGCATCTATGGGTAATTTGGAATCAGCGGCATAAGCATACACTTTACTTTCATCAATATGTCCGGTGCCGGTAACGAGCCTGAAGCCCCCGTCGCCGGCAGGAAGAAGTGCAACTGCACCATCATACTGCAATTTTATTTTTGATGGATCTGCTCCGGGATGAATAATCCATTCATATTTCAGTGAGGATCCTGTGGTATTATCAGGTGCTGTGAAAAGGAGGTCAATGCCGGCGTAGATATTCCGGTAAATAACTTTATTAAATGTTGCGACTCCGGTGATGCCGTCCGGTGCAGCTGGCGCCGTATAAAAATTCACAACTGTTTCTAAAGGCTCTGTGCCGAAGATAGATGCAATTGGGTTGGCTCCATTAAGTTTAACATCAACACGGTGTGAGCGAACCTGCTGATTATCTTTCAGAAGATCAGTCAAATCATCATCGGTTGATGGAACGACGCCGGCTTCAGACATGCCTGCAGCTTGTTGCTTCACTTCAAACAACTCATAGCTGAATCCATCGCGTTTGAGTTGAAGATTGAATCGCTCACCAGCATATATAAACAAGACATCACTGTTTTGTTTTCCGTGCTGATCTGTCACCTGTCCTTTATTCTCAACAAAAGCCAGCTGCTGCAGCGGGTCGGAAGCCCATGATGTTTGGGCAAGAGTATTTTCCCGGCAGGATAAAACACAGATCAGTAGCATTGCATAGGTAAAAAGTGGAGATTTCATTCGCAGGTGAGTGATTTATGAATAGCGGTAAAGAAATTAATCTGGATGTTTTTAGGTGCAGCAGGTCAGTTACCTGTCTTAATAAAAGAGGATACCCTTGTTGCCTGATGGCTTTTCAGCAACAGCCTGTAACTTCCGGCGGGAAGCTCTGCTACTGGAACATGCATGATCTGATAGCCTTCGTCCAACATTAAATCATTTGAATAACACAAACGGCCCAGCATATCATAAATGAACAAAGTTCCATGTTCTTCAGCCAAAGTGTTGATGCTGAAGGAGAGTTGTTCCGTAACAGGATTCGGGAAAATGGTAAGTTCGGAAATTGCATTTTCACCGGCTTGATTTTTTTCTATTCCCGGCGACAGATCAAAAACAGAGCTGCTCTGATAAATGATCATCCTGTAACAACTGATGGAATCGAAAACGTTTTTTCCATGGGAAATCCTGATATAGTAGTAAGCAGCCGGGGCATTGTTAAAAACAATCGTGTCATTCAATGAAGGAGGATTCTGAGCACTCTGTAATAGTTGCTGCTGCGCGTTATATAGCTTAAGGTTGTAGGCAGCGGGCTTATCCTTCAGTATGATCATGAAATTGTTCAGCGAGGATTTAATCTTAATCTTAAACCAATCCTGGTCCATGCCATTCACAATACTTCCGTTGTATCCGTAATAAAAACTGTCAAGCGGTGCCCATCCAATCACTTGTTTGCCGGCAGACAATGAATTATTGGGTTCGTTATAATCGAAACATTCTGTGCCTGCATAGAATCTGTCCAGCATAGCTTCATCACTGCCGGATGTAGTGGTTTGGTAAACGTTGAGTGTTACCGGCATCCTGTTTTGATTGGTAACTCCGAGCACATAAACGAACCCGTCACCATCCGGCTCAATATCCTGCAAATGATCTTCTGACAGGCCGCCCCAATAACTGCCCCAAACCAGCTGTCCGTCATAATCCCATCTGGCAAAAAAGCCTTCCGTAGAGCCGTTAACCCTTTCTGTCATCCATGCTTTCGGTGTTGCAATGGAATCATCGCTTTGCGTTCCACCTGCAACAAAAATTGCATTCAGATTGCGGTCTACAGCCATTCCCCAGATGCGGTCATAACCGCCACCGCCATAGTAAGTGCCCCAGACAAGCTGACCCGTTGGGGTAAATCGCGCTACATAACCATCTTCCTGCCTAACTCCGTTAATGAAGCCGGGCGTCCAGTGTTCCTGGTGTGCCCCTGCGGTAGCAATACCGGTTTCGCTTTCTGTAAGACCGCCGATATAAATATTGCCTTGCAGGTCCGATTCCACACCTCTTCCGCGATCAGAATATTCGCCGCCATAGTATGTGCTCCATATCCTGAAGCCACTTGTATCGAACTGCGCAAGCAAAACATCTTCCTCGCCACCGCCATACACTGTCTGATGCACGCCGGGCGTTGTCATTCCGGATGGGCTGCCGGTGGTGCCTTCCAGCAACAGGTGATTAAATAAATCGAGGTTGATTGCATGAAATCGGTCAGAACCACTATTGCCGAAATAGGTAGTCCAGAGTTCCACGCCATCAGTTGTGAACTTTGAGATCAGGCAGTCACCGTCACCACCATACACAGTCTGAAATGCGCCCGGTGTGGAAATGTGGTTGATGCTTTCAGTATAACCGGTACAATAAATCGTTCCCTTGGAATCAATCCTGGCATTGCGGTAATGATCATCGCCGGCACCACCTTTATAGGTGCTCCATTGCAGTATTCCGTCTGGTGTAAATTTTACCAGAATGCATTCGCCGGATCCATATACAATCATCTGACCTGTTGTGGCAAGGCCATCACTGGCAGCTTTACCATAGAGAATAACATTATTATTTTTATCTGCCACAGCTCCATAACCCAGGTCTTTGTCAGCGCCACCAAAATAAGATGCCCAGTCAAGTTTACCGGTAGTCTTGAATTTAGCGACAAATAAGTCGGCAGGGCCACCGCCGTAGGTTGTCTGAAAAGCACCAGGTGAGGCGATATTGAGGGTGCTTACTGTATTGCCTGCTATGATCGGCTTTTTCTGCTTGTCAAGAGAAACTTTGGCCACATCTTCCACATTAGGTCCGCCATAATAAGTTGCCCACATCAGCGTGGGATCTATTACCAGTGTTTGCAATTTATCATAGCCGCCAATCCGGAAACTTGCGAGGTTATTGATTACCTGCCAGGACGATGGAATTTCGTGGTCCTCATTGCCCTGGAATGAAAATGGTTTGCCTTCTTCCACATAGCCGAGGGCTGTAATAAGTCTGATAGCACCATTTGCCTGGAGGTTTACGTATGGGTCGCCATGGTACTTCAGCTGAATCAATGAAGGATCAGCGCCGGGATGAACAATAAAATCATAATGTAATGAAGTGCCGGATTCCAGATCGGGTGCATTGAAGACCAGGTCAATGCCCGGGTAAATATTGCGATAGGTGACGGTATTAAATGCCGGTACTTTTTCAATCCTGTTGGTCTTAACAGGGCTGTAATAAAAATTGAAATAAGCGCCGGTCGGATTGGAAGCCTCGATAACCGGTTTCCTGTTGGCCTGATAAAGTTCGACATCAACGCGGGAAGATCCGGTAATAACCGTATTGAAATTATCAGGATCATTATCCCCGCTTTCAAAACCGGCTTCATCTATAGCACCTTTTTCGCGACTGATACTAAAGAGCTCATAGCTGAATCCATGCTGTGTGAGTTCGAGGTTGAAACAGCCGTTGTTATAAACGAATTTCACTTTATCATTCACTTTGCCCGAGAATGTTTTCACCTGCCCGTCGTTCCTGATAAATCCCTTTTCAAGAAGCGCGATGCCATGTGATTGCGGTGCCTGTTGTGCCCAAACATTTCCAAGGCACAAACAAAAAATTGCCGGTAGGATAAGTCTTTTCAAGGAAAATCAGTTTAAAGGTTATAACTAAAGGAGCCTGCGTTGCTGTAAGCTATCGAAAAAATGCAGGTTGCAAAGGTAAGGCTTTCTCTAAAATTAAGTGTTTAGCTGCTTGCCGGATTCATCCTGTGCTGCTATTCATAAGAATGCAGAATGGTATTGATATAATTGCATGTAGAATCATTGATTGATTTTCAATCAATGCATTCCGGTCGGCACAGAACAGGAGGCTGACCATTTTTTTGTTTGAATAGATTTTGAGAAAATGGGGTGATTGCAGTCAACTGGCATCTTGCTGTCGCGAAACCCTTGAAGTCGTGTAATGAAAGTCGTTTATGCAATCGGATCTTTCCGTGCAAAACATGCTGTAAATCTGACTGCTTGTACAATAAATGATGTTTGTATGCTGATCGCCAGCAAATTGCCCCGCATCAGATCAATGAGGTGCATGCAATACAATGCTTTTCAGTGCACAAGGACTATTGTCGTTGAAAGGCTGTTGAGTATACATTATCTCCCTGCTGTACAACGACATGGTAATTTCCGGAAGGAAGTTTGTCAACGGGCAAGGTGATGAACAATTCTGATTCAGGTTCGGAAAGTAGTTGTTCATCAACAGTTATCCCTAAAGTGTTTATTACCCGCAAAGTTACCGGAGCGGATTCGGAAGAAATAAAATGAATCATGATTTCACTATTGGCGGGATTGGGAAAGGTTGTGAGCAATGTAAGCGGTGTACCCTGAGTATGGGTAAGCCGCTGCGGGTTGGTAAGGCTGCAGATGTACAGCGAATCCCAGGTGAAGTCCTGGTAATAGTTGCGCCAAAAAGTTAATTTGTCGCGGTACTGCTGCAATACAGATGCATAAGCCGGTGTATTAACCAGGTTTGTTGTTTCCAGCGGATCACCATTGAGATCATACAGTTCTTCGGTTATCTGAGAGCAATTGTACTTAACATACTTAAAGTCGAGCGACCTTACTGCCCTGATATCGGGCACGCAATCCTTATTGAAAAACTCGTAAAGCATTTCCTTACGTTGCACGGTATTGTTCATCATCTTCAGCAGTGAAACACCCTGCATACCAAACGTGTCAGTGATACCTGCAAAATCCAGTATGGTAGGTGCGATGTCAATATTCATCGCGAGATTATCATTTATTTCCGTGCCGGCTGAAATCAGTCCGGGATAACGCATGAATATGGGAATTTTAATGGATTCTTCATACGACAATTGTTTTTCAAACAGCTGGTGTTCGCCGATCATGTATCCGTTGTCACTCATAAAAATAATCAGCGTGCTGTCCATAAGGCCTTCATTGGCCAGTTCCTGGAAAATATTTCCCAGCCGTACTTCCACACCGTAGAGCAGTTCAAAATAACCTTCATAATAATCAGCCAACCCTGCGGCATTGGAAGCATTATGGCAATTGTAAAGAAAGGCAGGATAGTTTTGCGTGTATTTGGCCGGGCTGAGCGGTACAGGCATTGTTTCATTATTAAAAATACCATCGTCTTGCGGGCGCGGAACCTGCGGTGTATGCGGAGCGGCAAAAGCCAGCCACAGGTAAAATGGTTTATCGGCAGGTACTTTCTTAAGGAAACCAATCGCACTGTCTGCGACCACATCAGTGGCATGGCCGGGTATCGTAACAGTAGTGCCATTGAGATTATACTTTGTATCGGTATAATCATTGCCATGCATTTCCATCCAGTAGTCGTAGCCCGGCTGCGGATGCTTGGATACATGGTATTTTCCGATAAGTCCTGTGTAGTATCCGTTATCATGCAAAATCTGCGGAAGGGTTATCTGTGTAATCGTATCCGAATTAGCCTGTGTCGGGTTATCTGTTACACCGTGCAGGTGAGGGTACAGTCCGCTGGTTATGGATGCACGGCTTGGTGCACATTGTGACTGCGCCGGAAAACTCAATGAGAAGCTCACCCCTTCATTGGCAATTTTCGACATCGAAGTATCATGAAACCATGTTGGTGCTCCGGTAACAGCATAAGAGTCGAAGCGCGCATCATCTATGATTACGAGCAACACATTTTTCCTGGATGGAACTGACAATGACTGGGTGGTGAAATCGACGATAGCCGAATAATCCGAAGGCTTTGATCCGCACTTGGCGCGCACCCGCACCTGGTAATCTGTTGCCGGTAAGAGCCCGGTGAGTTGATAGGTGACAGATGAAATACCGGGCAGTGTGATCCAGGCTGATGTACCCGTTTTGCGGTAACGCAGTGTGAAATTAGTGGCTCCGCAAAGCGCACTCCAGCTGACAGTAGCAGTGGCGCTGGTGATACCTGATACTGCGAGGTTGGTTGGCGTGCTGCAGGCTGTTGTAACAGCTGAAACGACAGGAGAGAAAGCGCCTTCCTCATTAGATGCGCATACTGCTACAACCTTAATATCATAAGCAGTGCTGGCTGCAAGGCCGGTTATGGTATAAGCCGTTACGTTACCAATGGCATTCAATGGTATCCAGTTACCGGCAGCGATTGGCTTATATTGCAGATGATAGGCAACGGCACCGTTTACTTTTTTCCATTTTACGGAAAGCTGACAGCTGGCAACATCAGTTGTTTTAAATCCATTAGGCGCCGGAAGGGTACAGCTGGCAAAACTTTGATAAGAGCAGAAAAGAATGATTAAGGGTAAAATGTACTTCATGCGTGAAGGTTGGTTCTATGATGTATGATGTTTAATGCTGGTTTTATCGTAATGTCCGTATCAATTTCAGCTGCCGGAAACAGCAACTCCTTGTCACTCAGTAAACAAACACTATGCATACGGATTACGCCAAATAAGCCGGCTTAAAAATACCGGTTTCAGCAGAGATGCCCTTTAATCTGTTTTAATTTTGTTTGATCACTTTTTGCAGCATCTGCTTTTTACCGTTGTTGATGTACAACAAATACAATCCGGCTGGTTCTTTACTTAGATCAACATGCATGTAATTCATGCCGCGGACAATACCTGTTTGTTCATCCATCACTTTATTTCCGTAACAACTGAAAATCTGTATCGTCCCATGCTCATCAGCATCAGCAATGAATTTGACAGTGAAGTCGTCGGCAAACGGATTGGGAGACACAGACAATACATTTTCATCTGCCGGAAAATCATCAGACTGAATAATGGCTTTCAGCGGCCCGGGGCAATCATACTGTTTGCCCGCATCCAGGTTTATTAGTTTAGCTAAAAATGCATCTGATTCCCCGTTGTAATTATTGATCAGCTGCTGAAAGTTGTTACCGATCACGGTATTGAAGTCTGTACTTGTGGTCGCGACGCTGAAATATAATTCATTATTTGGACCGAGTGCAATTACAGGATGATAGCTGGCGCCAGTCTTCTGTCCTTCTTCTGCCGATCCGCCAAAAAATGTGGAAAACATCAGCTTCTGCTGAGCGGTTACCGGATCATTAAGCACTGCTATATATGCATCATAGAAATTTGTGCTGTTGGTGCCGTTGAGCGATGTCTGAATTGGGTATTTGGATGGGAACTGATCGCCGGGTGTTTTTGTCAGCCCAGATATTATGACATATTGTTTTTGTTGCTTTCTGAAAACAACCAGGCCATTCACCGTTTCATCACGGTTGCCGCCAAAGTAGGTGCAAGACATCAAGCTTCCGCTATTACTAATTTTAAAGATGGAAGCATCGCTGCCATCATTCTGTTGTCCGGGAATACCAAAGTTTTTATCATATGCTTTTTCAGTTACCGGCAGATCGCTACTTTGTCCC
Organism: Chitinophagales bacterium; assembly: GCA_019694975.1. NCBI lineage: Bacteria > Pseudomonadati > Bacteroidota > Chitinophagia > Chitinophagales > Chitinophagales bacterium. The sequence goes on along the minus strand of JAIBAY010000001.1, from coordinate 67,461 downwards.
CACAATGTTATCAATGCATTTCCATCGGCGTCAATCGCCATCTGCCTGCCATGGTCGTACTTCGATCCTCCGAGGTAGGTGCCCCATTTCTGTTTAAAGATGCCATCATTATCATCATCATCCCACTGGCATAAAAACGCATCAGTGCCGGTGTTATAGGTTTGATCGAAACCGGTGCCGGATGCTATATCGGAAGGACTATCCGTAGTCCCGCTGATGAAGACATCAGCCGGAGCGGTTCCATTGTCGTAAACGATAATATCATGGCATCGGTCATTGCCAGGGCCTCCGATGTAAGAGAAAAACTCCAATGAACTTAACAAGCTGTCAAACACTGCGAAAAAAGCATCGCCGCTTTCATCGAGTGTTGTATCACCCGCATGCTGTGCCAGCGTATCAAGATGAATGCTTTTGGTGGTGCCCGTCACAAATACCGTGTGCCTATTGACAGCGATACCCAGGATATTGTCAGGGGCCAGTTTACTCCCGCTTGCTGTCTTTCCGCCGAAATAGGTCCAGCGCAAGAGAGATGCGGATGTGCCATTATCAATAAATTTAGCAATAAATGCATCGTCTTTGTCTGCAGCTTCCGGCTGAAAAACCGGTGCTATGCTTCCATCACAGGCCACTGCCGTTACAGGATCTACCACGAACCCTTTTTTACCGGCTACATAAAAAACAGGTATTCCATTTTCTTTATCCAGTGCTATACATTGAATGAAATCTCCAATGTAAACCGACCAGATAAGATCGCCACAACGGTTATATTTCGCCACATAGCCGTCGCCGCCTCCGAGGTCCATAATTTCTCCGTCACAAATGGAGACATCAATTTTAGGAGGGGCCTTGCTTTGACTCACCAGGTAAATATTTTCAGGTTTATTTTCGTCCACAATCAACTGATCAACCAGGTCATCCAGTTCATACATGTAATCCGGGTAGTTGACGTTATCGTTGAAATAGGTACCCCAGTCAACTGCATTATAGGTCTGAGATTTCACCGGCTGACTGAATACCAGCAGCCATAATCCTATAGCAGTCAGTGTGTATATGCTCTTATTGAATAGTCTGACTAACATGATTAAATATTTCAAATTATTGTGATAATGGTTCCAAAAATAAGTAAAAGGGGAGTGATATCTGCCGTATGAAGACATTGCCTCATGTGACGATGCACCATGCTGCTTTCAAATTGCCTGCTGATCAGTTATCTGTTTTCCGCTCCGGCACTGTCTGAAGCAATTGAAATTTGAGGATATAAAGAAAAATGACACTTCCTTTTTTGTGGAGCCACAAGGTAACAGACATTTTTCCCGGCACCTGCAAAATGATTTGCCAGATACTCCAAAGGTGCTTTCTGTGGATAGATACTTTTCAATTAACAGGAGATTATAATATAAAGTACCGGTTGCCGCCATGATAAATTACGCGGACTTACAACGAGTGTTTATATTTGCCCTCTTTATTTTTTGATGCTTAGAGCGCGTGAAGAGATTCAATTGTGCAGGCTAAATTCCGGCTTCGTCCTTTCGAGGAATAAATTCAGGGAAGAATGACGGATAGCAGCGGCAAAGATGGATTCCATTGCTTCAGCAAGAGTTTGAGATTCGTACTATAAATTTTGATCATTATGATTTGCAGAAAGACATTTTATACGGTTATGCGGTATTTCATCATCACTGTATTTGCAGGTTTATTTTTCCTGCCGGCAGCAAAGGCGCAAATTTATTATCCGGGATGGGGAACCTACATTGACCTGGGCAGCACCACGCATAAAAATGAATATATCGAACAGATTGCCGTTGACAAATCTGTATATCCGGAAGTAATTTATGTGGTAGGCCGTACCGCTTCCGTAACAGACAGTGTGATGATGTGTGACACGATGATGAAATCGGGCGATGATGATGTTTTCCTGCTGAAGCTGAACCATTGCGGTGACATTATGTGGAAGCGGATTTTCGCTACGCGCTTTTTTTCCAATGGGCTCCCTGTACAGGGGAAAGAACGTGCTTTTACACTGGCGCTGGATAATTACAACGGTCACAGTTATATTTTCATAGGAGGAGAAATACGCAATACGGATGCATCGGCAAAAGCAACTGTTGGTTGTGTGACGGAGGAGGGATGCTCCGCACCTGTTTATCAATCGCCGAAAGGAGATAATTACGATGGCTTTATAGCCAAATATGATACTGCAGGCAACTTACTGAGATGGATTAAACTGGGAGGTAATAAATTCAACCAGGGTGCGCCGGATAATATCCTGGCTATTGCAATTGATCCTTATACCAGTGAACTTTTTGTTACGGGAAGAGCCAAGAGTAACAATATGGGAACCAATGCCCTATCCAAATACGACAGTACATTTAACTCTACCGGCAGCACGGGAGATTGTTTTATCGCCAAGTTTGACAACTGCCTTTCCAGCCTTGAATTCTTCAGTTACTATGGCGGATTCCAGGATGACAGGGGACATGATATTGTGCTGGATACCAGCCAGGGAAGATGTATTCCAATTATTTCAGGAACCACGGAAAGTTTCGATATCCAGATCAATCCTCCCAACTTGCCGCTTGATTATAATGGCAATGCCATGCACTGTTCAGGCTCCGGCGTCTGCATAGATGCTTTCCTGATGCGATGGGACAGTGTGCTGAAGAAGGGACCCGACTGGTTCTTATATTTTGGCGGAAACAATACCGACCGCGGCAGAAGGCTGGCATTGGATCACCTGGGTAACATTTACTGGACAGGCTGGACACAGAGTTCCAATATGTACAAGACCGGTAATGCATATGATAAAACTTACGGCGGCGGCGGTGACAATGACGCATTTGTTGCCAAAGTCACATTGGACGGCGACATTCCATGGTGCACCTTTTATGGCGGAAACTCAATTGATGTATCCAATGCCATCATCTGGTACAAAGATCCGGTGACTGCAAAAAGTTATGCGATTATCACCGGCCTGACCACCAGCACCAACCTCGGCTGCACTTCCTGTGCACAGCAACCCTTTCTCACAGATCTGAACGGGCCCGGGAATGATGGCCCAAACATGGATGCATTCATTGCAAAACTGTCTGATCTGCCGGTTGGCCAGAAACAGAAACTCGACTTCTTCACCTTATATGGAGGAACAAGGATGGAAGATTTTGACAATACAGAGAGCCACGGGCCTTATCTTGATTTCGGTCACAATGATCAGTTCTATATTTCTGTGGCTACAAAAAGCCCTGACATCGGTTTAGTAACCAAACTCACGAATGTAATAGGCGCTTACCAGTCGGCGGATAAAACGACGACAGACGGATTTGTGGGACTGATAGGCCTCTCCAATATTCTGAACTGCATGCCCCTGAAAGAACAGGTAAACGATATCCCTTCCAACAGCGAAATCAGCGTGTATCCTCAACCGTTTACGGACCAGGTTACGCTTTCCGTACAGGCTGAAGTTGATGGAGAGGCTCGCCTGCAATTGGTAGACAGCTATGGTAAGGTGTTGGACATGGGCAGCCAACAACTGCAGCAAGGCATTAACAATATACAACTCGACTTACGGACCTTACCTGCGGGTTTATACATCGCGAAAATCAATTTCAATAACAGGCAGTTTGTTTCTAAATTACTGAAACAATAAAAGCAACGAGCTGTTTTAGTTATTGACTGCTGCGTTTCATCAGCTGCTTTATCTTTTTACCGTCTATAACGATGATACATCCGGCCAGCAGAAATAATGTGCCGGGCATTTTATAACGTACTAATGCTCCGATATTGGGAACAATACTGCCTGTAAAGATAAATACCGACCATGCGAAAAAAAGGCAGAACAGGAAAAGGGACATTGGCCGCCTGTCTGTTTGTTGAAAGGCAAAAAATAATGCAGTTACCAGCATTACGATTACCACGATATTATCGATTGCCGGAAAAATTTGCAGTGCGGATGACATACCTGTGAGCGAAGGAAGGAAGAAGCAATTGTATAACGCAACAGGAACCTGGCAGAGCAAACCGGTTATTCCGGGCTTCATTGGCGGCAGGATAATATTTGTTCTTCCTCCCGGGTTTTGAAAAAACTCCTGCTGCTTGGCAGCCATTTGCAGGGATAAGTTCACGCTTTCATGCAATGAGCCGAGTTGAAAAAGCAAGAAATAAAACAGTGTATAAATCAATAAATATTTCAGCAACATATAGCGTGGCGCATATTGCACTAAGATGAATGTGCAGCATCCGGGAAGCAGGAGCAATAGCAGGTAATTCCTCACGACGGCTAAGATCCATAACCCGAAGGCCAGCATGCAGAAAGCTGAAGTCAATTGCATCAACCGGCTCATCCGCTGTTCACTGCTTACTTCACTGATTTTTACTTCACTATTTTTTGATGCATCGCCATTCACGGTTGTAAAAGAGATCAGGCGAATCAGTTTATAGCCATAATATAAAATGACACCAATGGCAGCAATTGATATACCGTCTTTATGCATGCCCGAACTCCAGAAGACAACAGAAGGGAACAGGAACAACAGTATTAATACCATATTCTTTTTAGCCGGCTGAAAAACCATAATAAACCTGAACAGGTACAATTGACCGATGAGCGTTAAGAAGTTATAGATTGCCACATTGCCGTAGTAATGACAATATGTGAAAAGATTCATCAGGGCATGAAGCCGTACCATGAAGTAAGAACTCATGCCGGTATAATAACTCATGCGATAAGCATACACCGCTATATCACTGTCGGGTGGTCTGTGCGTGATGCCGAATACGAGGTGCAGAAATTTTAACGGGTGGTCACGCAGCGCAGAAGTGACGATGAGACTATCATAATAATATGCAAAAGTGTCTCCGCCATCATACATGCGGTGGTGAATGTAACCATAGATAATGCCTGCTGTCACCTTAATCAGCAGGATGCCTCCCAACTGTGTTGATGTTATTCCGGTGTTGCGGAATAGCGGAAGCCGGAATATCAATACCGTACCCAGTGCCCAATAAAACAGGGCAGCGAGCATTTCACCGGTGGTCAGCATGAGGTGGTTTGAGTAAAGCAAAATAGTCAGTAAAAGCCAACTATTTAAATTGGGTTACCGCTATCTTTTCCGTGCAGAACAAATATTCATGTGCTACGTTGGAACATACGATAATAAGCCGGTCGCCCCGGAATTTTTTGATAAGTTGCTGATACCATTCGATGCCGTTGTCATCCAGGTTATTGGTTGGTTCGTCCAGCAATATCAGCGGCACATCAGCCAGCACTGCCAGTGCAACCTTAAGGCGTTGTTTCATGCCTGATGAAAAATTACGGATCTGTTTGGAAGGGTCAGGAAACAATGAGGTGGCTGCTATTGCCTCGTCAATGTTCATCCTGTTGCAGAAGGGTTTGAAATGTCGTTGAAACGTAAACAGTTCCTGCATGGTGAATTCTTCCACCAGTTCAAGGTAAGGCGCTGCAATACTGAGGTGCCTGAAGATGTCATCGGGAGCAACCATCGACCCATTGATTTCATAGATTATTGTACCTGTTGACGGACTTAGCATGCCGGCAATAATCTGCATCAGTGTTGATTTACCGCTGCCGTTAGGCCCGAGAATGGCATAGGCAGTACCAGATTGAAAGGTGAGGTTGATATTTTTTAATATCCACTCATAATTGAAACGCTTACCTCCCTTGCTAATCGTGATTTTCATCGCGACCGTTCGTATAGCCTTTCATGATGCCGCGTTCGGAGTTGCGGATGAATCCGAGGATGATATCTTTTTCGGGGGAGGTGCCAAACTCTTCTTCCACCAGGCTGAGTGCTTTGGTGATGTTATGGTTTTTCACGAAAATAATGCGATAGATATCTTCAATCCTGTTAATGGTAGCTTCATTATATCCTCGCCTGCGCAGGCCGATTGAATTGATACCTACATAAGAAAGAGGTTCCTTGGCCGCCTTAACGAAAGGAGGGACATCCTTTCTCACGAGTGATCCGCCGGATACAAATGCATGCTGGCCGATTTTTACAAACTGATGTACTGCAGATACACCGCCTAATACCGCGTAATCTTCTATGATGATGTGGCCGGCCAGTGCTGCATTGTTTGCAATAACGCAATTATTGCCGATCTCACAGTCATGTGCTACATGGGCATAAGCCATCAACAGGCAGTTGCTGCCGACAATAGTCTTATTGTTTGCAGTGGTGCCTTTGTTTACGGTTACGCATTCGCGGATGATCGTATTATTGCCGATGATGGCCAGCGTTTTTTCTCCGAGATATTTGAGGTCTTGTGGCTCACCGGATATAACAGCCCCGGGAAATATTTTACAATTGTTACCGATACGTGCGCCATTCATAATCGTGACATTCGGGCCAATCCAACAGCCATCACCGATTTCGACATCCTCAAATACGGTTACGAAAGGGCTTATTTCCACATTCTTGCCAATCCTGGCCTTTGGGTGAATGCTGGTGAGATTCAGTGACATGGTGCCTTTTATAATAGTGTCGTGTTAAGAAAAGTTATCGATCGCCGTAAGACTGGTCAGGAAAGCGGTTGTTCTTTGCGGACAATTTTAGCCACAAGGTCGGCTTCTGTCATCACTTTGTTGCCAACATACACGATGCCCCGCATTTCACAGAGGCCGCGGCGGATGGGACTCAGCAGTTCGAGTTTCAGAATCATAGTATCACCCGGCACTACTTTGTTTTTGAATCGTGCATTGTCAATCTTAAGAAAATAAGTGTCCCAATGTTCAGGATCCTCCACGGTATTCAGCACCAGGATGCCACCGGTTTGTGCCATGGCTTCAATCTGCAATACGCCGGGCATTACAGGGTTACCGGGAAAATGGCCCTGGAAGAAATTTTCATTGAAGGTTACATTTTTAACACCTACTACATGCTGATCGCTTATCTCGATGATCTTATCAATGAGCAGGAAGGGATACTTGTGCGGCAGCGACCGTTCGATCTTCCGGATATCATACACTGGTGGAAGGTTAGGATCGTAAACAGGAATATCTTTCATGGCTTTCGATTCCTTGATAAAGCTTTTTATTTTTTTTGCAAAGGCGATATTCGTCGAGTGCCCGGGACGTGTAGCCAGTATCCTTGCTTTGATGGGTGTTCCGATCAATGCCAGGTCGCCCACAACATCCAGCAACTTATGACGGGCCGGTTCATTGCGGTAGCGCAGTGCTACGTTGTTGAGATAACCTTCCTCCACTTCAATGTCTTCACGGTTAAAGAGCCCTGCCAGTTTTTTTAGCCGGTCGTCTTCTATTTTGTGATCCACAATTACCAGGGCATTGTCGAGTGAACCGCCACGGATGAGATTACTGTCTACCAGTGATTCTATTTCATGCAGGAAACAGAAAGTCCTGGCTTCCGCAATTTCCTGTTTGAACTGACTGATATGATCCACCATGGCATGCTGCGGACCAAGCACCGGCGAGTTGTAATCTATCATCACTGTCAGCTGATACTCTTCCGAAGGAATTGCCACCATTTCCACATTTTTCTGTTCATCGCGGAAGCTGATGTTTTTCGGCAGGCAGAAATATTCTTTTCTGAAATTGGTTTGCTCTTCTATGCCTGCATCAAGAATGGCGTCAACGAACATGAGCGAGCTGCCATCCATGATGGGCACTTCCTGTGCATCCAGCTCAATCAGAGCATTGTCTATCTCCGTGCCTACCAGAGCGGCAAGCAGATGTTCGACCGTACTAACCTTCACCCCATGCTGCATCAGCGTGGTGCCGCGTGATACATCCACCACTAGATCCACATCGGCTTTCACGGTAGGCTCCCCTTCAATATCCATACGTTTGAATATATAACCGTGGTTGCCCGGTGCCGGACGCACTGTAAGGTTGACACTCTGGCCGGTATGCACACCAATTCCTGATAGGGTAAATGGCTTGCTTAATGTTTGTTGAAATACGCTCATGATTTTTTCTTTCGAAGAGATTCTTTAGTTACCAACTTCCTGTGTCCATCGTAGTGGCTGTATTCGCATCAGTACAGTGTATGTCCGGTTAACACGCGGTTTGCTAATGACTTTGCAATGATTTTTTCTCCAGCTCTGCCACCCGTTTATCCAATGCCGGCAAATTACGAAAAATGGATTGCGACCGCAGCGAAGCAGTGTATTCAAAAGCCGGTGCACCGTTCCATGCTTTGTTTTTTTCCTTTATGGATTTTGAAATGCCACTCTGTGCATTAATGCTGCTGCCATCCGCGATTTCAATATGCCCTACAAATCCAACCTGTCCGCCAATGCGGCAGTGTTTACCGATTTTTGTGCTTCCGGAGATACCGGTTTGAGCGGCAATCACCGTATGCTCACCGATCTCCACATTGTGTGCTATTTGTACGAGGTTGTCCACCTTCACACCTTTTCTGATGATGGTGGAGCCCAGTGTAGCACGATCTATACTGGTATTGGAGCCGATCTCCACACCGTCTTCAATTTCCACATTGCCCAACTGCGGCACCTTCAGGTAACTGCCATCGGGCTGCGGCGCAAATCCAAATCCATCTGCACCAATCACTACGCCAGCATGGATAACACAATCTTTCCCGATCCTGCAATTCCGGTAAACGCGGACACCGGGATAGAGTATCGTATCATCGCCAATCGTGGTGCCTTCACCGAGGTAAACATGCGGGAAGATTTTCACACGGTCACCCAGCTGCACATTCTTGCCTATATAGCTGAAAGCACCAATATAGGCATCAGCACCGATAGCCGCAGCACTATGAATGAAAGAAGGTTCTTCCGTACCGATCAGATCATGATGCGGGTTGTTGAAGCGCTGCAACACACTGGTGAAAGCTATATACGGTTGTTCAACCCGAATCACAGCCGGCCTGATGTTTTTCTTCAGTACCAGGTCATTTGCCACAATAATTGCCGAGGCTTTAGTGCTGTAAGCATAAGGCTCATATTTGGCATTGGCGATGAAGCTGATTGCACCTGCTGACGCTTCTTCAATTTTAGCAGGATGCGTAATGATTTCGGCTGGATTTCCCTCCAGATTTCCCTTAAGCAAAGTACACCATTCTCCGGCCGTCATTTTCATCGCGCAAAAATAACCTTTTTTTCATGTTGAACACGCCAAAAGCGGCCGGTTGGCTGCGGCCAAACCATACAGTAACAAGGGCGTTTTACAAGTTTGAAATGCAAATCAGGTGAAAGAAAAAATCTGCCTGAAATTATTGAAAGTATATAGGTCTTCTCATTAGGATATTTCCGGTAAGGAGGTGATAACGGGGCGCATCTTAAGTAGAAACACTGCCGGCACTTGCTTTATCGGGCAATAAGGAACTTGATGGAGCATGTTGGCTTTAATTGTCGATATGCAGTCCCGTAAGCTGACTACCACTTCAATTCCGCTTGCCGGATCTCATATTGCCAAGCCACCTTATTATCGGCTGTGATGGCTGTGATACCAGCCACACGGTTATTACGTCCGCCGCTGATGGTAACTTTTATAAAATTCTGTTCGGTGACGGCGGCAGGCACCACGCGGTATGGGTTTTTGAATTCTTTTGTCTCCGCAAATTTTGCATAACTGCGTGAAGTGAAAGCAGAACCTGTTATATCGTATAAAGGATAAAGGCCTTCCGGCTGCACTTTGATGATCTCGGAAAAATGACGGTCGCCACTGAGCAAAACGACACCGGTGATGCCGTTTTCCCGGATAAGTTTCAGCAGGGCATCATATTCTTTCCTGTAAAAACGGAAACTTTCAAAATCATTCAAAGGATTGAGGACCTGACTGCCGAAGACCAGGAACTTGAAAGATGCTTTTGAATAAAGCAGGTTATTCACAAGCCAGCTAAATTGCCTGTCGCCCATAAATTGTTTTTCGCTGCTGCTGTCGTTCATGACATCATCCGACCGGTAATAACGATCATCAATCAGAAAGAAATCGCAGTCACTCCAGGTGAATTTTGTATAGACGCCGGGATTGTCAGGTTCACCATAGGATTTATTCCCCCAGAAATCTTTAAATGTTTGCAGTGAAACATCTTTCAGCTCAAAAGAGGAACCTGCATCATTGGGACCATAATCATGATCATCCCAAATGGCAAAATTAGGCCTCGACGCCAGCAGGTGCTGCATGTTGCTGCATTTGCGTGTATGGGTATAACGATAGTAGAATCCGCTCCTTGAAGTGTAATCTGCCTCACGCGTATATGTATTATCGCCAAGCCAGAGCATGAAATCAGCGGGGACTTTTGCCATTGTATCAAATATGCGCGGGCTTAATCCATACACTTCGCCGGGCCGGTCGGAAGGAGGGTCGTTAATATAGGCACAAGACCCAAACAAAAAAGAGAAGTCGGGTGCCGGACGCCTGTACTCCCAGATATCTTTGGTTTTAAAATGCAGCGGGTAAGAGAAGGCCTGCTTTTTATTGTTTAGGTATATTTCATATACATATTCCGTGTTCATATCGAGATTCTCCAGCACTACCTTCTCCGGATTGTATGCTTCGCCCAAGGCGCCTGTATAGTGAATAGTTTTTGCGATGGATGCATTATCGGCAGGATAATATTTTAAGTCAATGGAGCGGACTGCTTGTGAAACCTCTATCCATACCAATGCTTCCCGATGTTCCACATAACCAAGCATCGGCCCGGCAACAAGCAGGGTAGTATCCTGGCCGGTTACCACTTTCATATTTAGTTGCAGCAGCGTGAGCAGAAGCAGAAGACGAGACATGCTTTTTAATTTTCTGTAGTGAATGTAGCAATTTCATACGTATAGGATGCGATCGCTTATGCATTCAATTATCCAGCATTGCTTTTTGCAATCCTGCAAAAAAAATCCGCTCCGTTATCAGCAGAGCGGATTTGCAATTTCAAAAAAATATGAATTACCTGGCTACTGTAAGTTTGATCACCTGGTTGTCGTACCCTGATCTTACCTGCAGGAAGTAAAGGCCTGTTGCAAGATTCGGAGCCTGAATGCTGATGTTATGATAACCTGCAGCCAGTTGTTCATTCAACACTTCACTGATCATCCTTCCGGACAAGTCGGTGATGGCAATATTAACCATATTGGCTTCCTGTAAATTAAGTTCTAAGGTTGCGTTATCGCTCATAGGATTTGGGTAAATGTTGATGCCTGAGATTGTGTTTGGTTCAGAGACGGACGTATAACCGGAATTGTTGGGTGTCCAGTTGGCCCATCCAAGTGTCCAGTCGGTTGTGCCAAAAGCGCCGCGAAAATTCACCACTTCAAAAAAGGGATCTGTCAGGTTGGTAACAGAGAAAGCAGCACCGCTTAAAACGGGTGAACCTGCTGCCGGCAAAGCATTGGGAGCTGCAAGATTAAAAGGATCTGTCAGCATCACATCGGTATTCGCGGTATAAACAGTATTGGCATAAGCAGCAGTATTGAACCATCCGCTGATATCAAATGCACTGCCGGAAGCCACTTCAAAACTGCTGGCACAACCCGATAAGACGGTATTGCGAACCTGCAGCAAATCCGCCGTTGCATTTGTTTCGGATGCCGCGCCATCTACCATGATACCGCTGGGATAACCCATCAGTATGCTGTTGTAAATGCAAGTTTGTGTGTTTCTCCGCAAGTGAGCGCCGCGTTTGTAGCTGGCATTAAATGCGCTGGAGGATGTCACCTTAGGACCTGCGATGGTAACATTGGAAAAAAGCGCATGTGTTACCGGCGTATTCGTTGAACCTGTTGCATCGTTGTCAGATTCAAATCCATTGGAACCACTGATGTCTGCGATATTAGGATCGCGAAGCGAATAAAGGAATTGAAGTTTTCCGCTGTAACCGTTGTCGGTGTCAAAATCATCGTCCAACCCGCGGAAAGCAATAAGGTATTTAGCGTTAACAGTTCCGCCAAAAAACTCGTAGGAATCATCGCCGGAGTAACTCACTTGTATATGTTCAAGCACGGTTCCTCTTCCCACGCCGCCGCAGGTTAATCCGTTGATTTCATTGTTGGGTGCAAAAGCAATCCCGGGAAACTCAATGCGTACATAACGCAACACACCGGAGTTGTCGTTGTCGTCAGGGGAGGTGCCGCCACCATAGGTACCATTGCCCTGGCCATCATCCACTCCACCTTCGATAATCGCTTCTCCGCCTGCCTGGTTAATGGATGCTTTACCCAAAAGAATGATGCCGCCCCAGTCTCCATAAGTACGGAATCCGGTTGGACCATTAGAAGTGAAAACAATGGGTTCATCAGCGGTTCCGTCTGCGATCAGCTTTGCGCCGCGTGCAATTATGAGTGCGCCTTTTGAGAACTTGTCGCCTTTAATAAGTGTGCCGGGTTCGATCGTGAGTGTTGCACCATTCGTTACATAAACAAATCCTGAAAGCAGGTAAATGTTTTCTTTCGTCCACGTAGTATTGCTGGTAATGTAACCTGAAACTTCCTGCACGGGCGCCTGGGCAAACGAGAGTGTTTGAACACCAAGCATCGCCATCAGCAGGAATAATGTTGTAGATTTTTTCATGATTTTTTTTGTTTGCGCAAAACTATTATCATCATGTTACTTCCGTCTTAACACAAGTTTAGTTTAATGTTAAGAGATCACCTGCGCGAAACATTAAGATAATCCAGACATCAGATACACCTCTTTATATTATGCGTTTGCGACGATTTTGTTACGCCAATGTCAACCGCAGCATTGTTAACATTAAAAGCTATAGCTGAAAGAAAGTGAAAAATTGGAGCCGGTCTGCTGCCTTATGATGATGGTATCATCTCCTTCCGTATCCAGCTTGCCGTTCACATTCTGATCCTGGTAAAAGGTGAGGCTCTTCGCTAAGATATCGTTCATATTCAGCTTGAGACTGCCGCCTTTAAAAATCCTTTTGCTGATTTGTGCATCCAGCAATGGCCTGTGATCTTCATAGATATCAGGATAATTCTTGTCGCCGATGGCGTCAATCCTCCTGCCGATCTGATTATAGAATAAGCCGATTCCCAGTTCACTCACGGGTTCCGTATAGGTAAATCCAAAGTTGATGATATAGGGTGACTGGCCCTGCAACGGACGTACCGGCTGCCATGCATTTGGATCATTTGACTGGTCAACTTTTGACTTGATAAATGCAAGATTAGTGCTGAATGCAAAGTTGTCGAACTGGTTCCAGCGGAAAATTTTTTTCAGAAAATCAAGATTTTTCCTGAGCTCCAGTTCAATGCCGTATACGGTGGCAGACGTTGCATTCACCCATGTTACCGTACGCGAGCCGGCGCCGGATCCGGGATAGACTTTCTGCTCAATAGGGTTGTCGAAGTTCTTATAGAATGCGCTGATGGAAACCACCTGTCCATTGCCGAAAAAGTTTTCAAACTTGAGATCATAGTTGCCGATAGCAGTGCGGCCAAGTGAATCATTCCCTATACGGCTTTCCATTTCATCAAAGTTATAGAATGAGAAAGGCGCCACTTCGCGGAACTCCGGCCTTGATAATGTTTTTGAATAAGCGGCGCGAAGGTTGATTTTTTCTGTGAGTGCATAAACCAGGTTGACGGAAGGCAAGAGATCGAAGGGCAGTGTATTAAAATCTGCTGAACTTGTGTGATAGTCAACGGGCGCGCCACCATATTCAAAAGAAGTAAGTGTCTGATCAAAGAACTCAATGCGTGCTCCCCAGATCAGGCGCAGCTTCTCCAGCAGCTGGTTATCCAGCATGGCATAATAAGCGTGCAAAACAGAAGATGCGGAATAGGCATCGGAAGGGTTGGTGATTTCATCGATTCTGAAACCCGTTTCACTGATGTTTTCCGCTGCAAAAATATCTGCGGGCGCCTGGTAAAAAATATCTGCATTGCCTGGTTCCGAATAAAACTTGCCGATGTCATATACCACATAACCCAGTACACGCGCAGCAAAGTCACGTGACTTCCATTGGTGAAATGTTCCGATTTTAAACGTACTGGTATTGTTGAGAAAAATAAACGGTACCGCAACGTTTACACCGGCACTGTAATTATTTTCTGCAAGCGATGAATAAAATTTCCCTCCATAGTTGGGCGAAGCCGAACCAAAAGGAACATAGGTGGTGAAGGCTGAGTCTTCATAGTTTTTGAAATAGTACAACCTGCGGTAATCAGGCTGATTACGGGTTGTTTTTGCGTATGCTCCGTTCCAGTCGATCTTTATTTTGGAACTGCGGAGATAATGATATCCTTCGAGCTGACTGGTGAAGAGGCCGTTTTCAATATAGTTGTAGGCATAGGCCTGCACATCGCGGACATTGCTGAATTCATCGCCGGTACGAATGGTCATAATGTCATCTGTATTGACGGTATATGAATTTTTAAAAGTGAGTTTGTTGTTCTCATTGAAGTTGTAAGCGAGATTCAGCAAACTTCCCCACGATACATTGTTTCTGCATTGTGCATCATGGTATTCATACTGACGTGTGCCATCTGATGCGAAATCATAGCGCGAGAAATTTGACAGCTTATTGGAACTGTTGTACGTAGCTCCGCCCACCAGCGCAAAGGTTCCTGCATTGCCGGTGCGCTTTTTTAAACCTCCGACCAGCTGCCCGTTGAATCCGGGTGCGGCAGATTTTGTTGTTTCAAATGCCCAGTCGTTGGGCAGCATGCGCGAGTAATCCAGGATTTCAGTGTTGGCGGAATTGGCAAGACTGGTAATCGTTTCCGTTCCGGGAAAACCGGAAGGCAATGCGCGGGTGCCGTCATCTTTTCCCAGCCAGTCTGTTTTACCGCCATAGGTGGCATACCACGTATTGAAATTCGCCAGTGTATTTATGCCGGTGCCGGCGCTGATATTGAGAAAATTCTGTTCCGGCACATCCCGTGAATTAATGGTCACTACTCCACCCGCAAAGTCGCCGGGCAAATCGGGCTGCGCCGTTTTCACAATAATGATGTTGTCTACAAGAAAGGATGGGATCAGGTCGAAAGAAAAAACCTTTCGGTCGGGTTCCGTGCTGGGCAAAGGAGAACCGTTCATCATGGCAATGTTGTAACGGTCGGGCAACCCGCGCACAATAACAAAGCGCCCGTTTTGAATCGTTACGCCGTTCACACGTTTTAATGCATCGCCGGTATTTTTATCAGGTGTCTTACGAATTACATCGGCAGATATGCCATCTGACACAGAGGCAAAATTTTTCTGCATGATGAGCAATGAGTTCACATTTTCTTTTGAAAAGGAAGAAGTAACCACCACCTCTTCTAATTCATTGGCATTGCTTTCCAGGGCGACCTGGAGCGTTGTAACTTCCCCTGCTTTTACTTCCACGTCACGGATTATCTTGCTGTTATAGGAGACATAGGATACGAGGAGATGATATTTGCCCGGCTGCAATCCATCGAGTGAGAATCTTCCGTCAATATCCGTAGCTGTTCCAATCTCCTGATGGTCCTCAAGTGCGACAGTAGCGCCGATAAGGTCCTCACTGTTCCTGCTGTCAACGATATGGCCGGCAATGGAACCTGTTTGTGCAGCTTGTATGGAGAAACAATAAAAAAGAAGCAAGAGAGCAGGGAAATATCTTTGCATAAAAAAATTTTTGCAAAGAACCTGCTATGGTTTAATGTTACTATTAAGGCGGTGTTAAGTAATAGTTAACTGAATATGATTGCGGGCTGAAGGAATTGTTACGCTTTGATAAACTGCAGGCTGTTATCCGTTATTTTTTTCTGGCAGTAGTGAAATCCACGAGTTCTTCCAGCGACCTTCGTGACGGAGAATCAGGAAAGGAGGTGAGTAGTTGTAATGCCTCTTCTTTATACAGATTCATTTTGGAGGCGGCGTATTCAATACCACCTGACTGTAAAACCATTCCGATGATCTCATTCACTTTTTCTTTGTTATCGTGATGGTTTTTGATGGTGTTGATCACCTTTCTTTTCACGGCGGAATCAGCGTGGTTTAATAAATAGATGACAGGCAATGTCATTTTCTTTTCTTTGATGTCGATGCCTTTCGGTTTGCCGGTATCATCAGTGGTGTAGTCGAGCAGGTCGTCTTTGATCTGAAAGGCGATGCCGATTTTCTCTCCAAACAGTTTCATCTTTGAGACGTCGTCGGTGGAAACACCGGATGAAGCTGCACCGCATGCACAGGCCGAAGAGATCAGTGTAGCGGTTTTCTGCCGGATGATTTCAAAATATACTTCCTCGCTGATATTGAGCTTGCGGGTTTTCTCAATCTGTAACAATTCACCTTCACTCATTTCCCGCACGGCATCCGATACAATTTCGAGCATGCCGAAATCTTTATTGGAGATGGAGAGCAACAGGCCTTTTGACAGCAGGTAATCACCAACGAGCACAGCAATCTTATTTTTCCAAAGCGCATTGATAGAGAAGAATCCACGACGTTGATAGGAATCGTCCACCACATCATCGTGTACCAGCGTTGCGGTATGGAGTAATTCAATAAGAGCCGCGGCACGGTAGGTCTTTTCCGTAATATCGCCAAACATTTTTGCGGAAAGAAAAACAAACATTGGACGCACCTGTTTGCCCTTGCTTTTTACAATATACCGTGTGATAGCATCTAACAACGGCGTATTGCTCTTCATCGAATCGTGAAACTTATGCTCAAAAAGTTTCAACTCCTTTGCAATAGGCGCTTTGATATGATCTAAGGCAGATGACATGGGCAGAGCGTGAAAATAGAGTATTTCATTTATTGTTGGTGTGCATATGGATGAAGGCTGCACTTCATATTGAAGCTATGACAGAGAGTATTCATGTTGACAATCGCTGACTGACGTAGTATCTTAAGACGGCATTCCTGCTTCATAGCAAGAGGAGAAACATCAAGCCATTAGCTGATAAGGTCATACACCTGGTGCCGTTTTCTGTTAACATATCGTTTACAACATCAATTCCATCACTTCTCTACCTTTCGCAGCTGAAAACAATTTTTATGGGAGCTGGTATGTTTGCAAGATTCAATCGCCGGAGAATCGATAATGAGAATGTGTTCTTCCTGTTCCTCCGGAGAATCAGCCTTCCGCTGTCAAGAATTGCATTTTTCATCGTCTTCTTCTGGTTCGGCGTGTTAAAGATGATGGAATTAAGTCCTGCCATCGGTGTAGTGCATCTTATCTATGAACATACTGCCTGGTTCATACCCTGGCATGTTTTCATCATTTTATTTGGCGCATACGAATGTGTTATCGGAATTATCCTGTTATTCCCGGGAAAGGAAAAGTATGCGCTTTACATGCTGATACCACATGCCATAACCACTTTTGCGCCATTGATTCTATTGCCTGGCCTTGCGTGGAGAGGGCTACTGGTGCCTAACCTTATTGGCCAGTACATTATCAAGAATCTTGTGATTATATCGCTTGCGATTTTTATTGCCTCTTTTGAAGCGGAGCACCGCCGTCAAAAGGAGTTGCGCGGAAAATAAGTTTCATCAACGCAAAGGGAAGATTCCGGCATCCTTTTCTTCTTTAAATGCCGCGGCGCCCGCTAACTGTTCATACCATGCAGCACCGTATTTCCTGATCAGCGCATCTTTCACAAATCGAAAAACAGGCGTGCCGAGTTGTCTGCCCAGATCACAGGCTGGTGCGCAGACATCCCATTTATTGTAATTCACGGCATCATAATGTTCATACCTGGTTATTCTTACCGGATATAAATGGCAGGAGATGGGTTTCCGGAAGTCAGTTTTACCTTCGAAGCAGGCTTTTTCAATGGCACATTTCGCTATGCCATTTTCAAAAAAAACATAGGCGCACTGCTTCATGCCCATCACAAGTGGTGTCACAAAATCACCATCACTGTCAATCAGCCACTTGCCGAACTGCTGCACGGCTGCGATGCCTTCTTCCGACATATATGGCTTCACCGTATCATAGATGGACTCGAGGACGGCTGTTTCAGCGAATTCCAGCGGAGCACCGGAATCGCCGGCCACGCAACAGGCACCCTTACATTTATCGAGTGCACAGGTAAATTGCTTTTCCAGCAATTCATCAGACACAATGGTATGATCGATTAATATCATCGGGCAAAGGTAAAGCGGATTATCATCAGGTGAAGCGGAATCGCTGTTCAGCGACGTAATCTGTGTTCATATTTTCCTGTCGGGAAAAGCTTTGCTGATGGCTTCCGTTACAGAATGAACACGTAATTTCTCGTACATGCGTTTGATATAGGTACGGACAGTTTCGAGGGTTACATGCAATTCAGCGGCAATCATTTTGTAGCTGTAACCATTCACCAGCAACTGCAGCACCTGTTGTTCCCTTTGCGTGAGCTTATCAATTTCTTCGCTGCGTGCAGGTTGTTTGGGAAACAATTGCAGCACTTTACGGGCAATCGACGACGTCATCGGCGCACCGCCGTCCACTACATCACGTATGGCATCCAGTATTTTTGCCGGTGGTGTCTTCTTCAGGAGGTAACCGGTGGCGCCGGCGCAGATAGCTTCAAACACACGGTCGTTATCTTCAAAAACCGTAAGCATCAGCACATTTACATCCGGAAATTTGTTGCGGATGATCTTCAGCCCTTCAATACCGTTTACGCCTGCCATTTCAATATCCATCAGCACTACATCCGGCTTCAGAACGTCGACCTGCGCTTCCACTTCATTACAGTTTTCATAGGCGCCGCAGAGCTCAAAACCTTCGGCTTTGACAATCAGCGATGAAAGACTTTCCCGCAGGAAAGTATTGTCTTCATAAATTATAATGTTGACAGGCATGATGGCAGTTGTGTATGATTGGTGAAATCAAGCGGTACGGGCAGATTGCGATACACGGTTTTTTTTGGGTTCAAGATATATGATTCAGGTTTGAACAGCGTAACTTATCAGGAAGTGACAACAGGCATTTCCAAACGGACGGTGGTGCCTTCACCCTGTTGTGATATTATTTCCAGCCGGCCTCCTATGGATTTTGCACGCTCTTTCATGTTTACCAATCCGTTGCCGCTGCGGAGTTTCTCCACCTCAAATCCTTTCCCGTCATCTTTAATGGTCATGATCATTTTGCCATGCTCCCTCGAAAGGCGAATATTGGCATTCGCTGCCTTCGAATACTTCGCTACGTTATTCACCGCTTCCTTAAAGATCAGGTAGAAGTCTTTTCTTTTCTCCATGGGAATAATAAAATCCTTCACTTCTTCATCGAGCCTGATATGCAAATCAATGTTGCAGGCTTCCAGGATGTCTCCGGCATATTCACGCATGCGGATGAGTATGTTACTCAGCTTATCGTTGTTTGGATTCACTGACCATACAATCACGCTCATCAGTTCCATGGCTTCCTTAGATGCCGTGCTGATGGTATCAAACAATTCCTGCTCTTTGTTCTGATGATCGTTTCCGTCTTTCGCCAGTTGACTCATAAGGGAAATACTGCTGAGGGTGGAGCCGATGTCATCATGCAGGTCGCGGGCGATTTTGCTGCGGATGGAAAACACCTTCTTGATCTGATTGATCCGGTAACGGTACAAAGCATACAGTGCCGATCCGGCGACGATCGTGCAGAGCGAATAAAACCACCATGTTTTCCACCATGGTGGCGTGATAACAAGGAATAAGGAGGTGCCGGATTCATTCCAGACGCCATGATTATTTGTTCCTTTCACTTTAAACGTGTAACAACCCGGCGAAATATTGGTGTAGGTTGCAGTTCGCCGGTTGCCAGCCAACACCCAGTCATGATCAATCCCTTCCATCTGATAGGCATAGCTGTTAGCTTCCGCATCATCAAAATTCAAGGCCGCGAAATCGATACTGCAGAAGTTCTGATTGTACTGAAGCGTCAGTTTTTTTGAACGCATAAAATCGTTCACCAGCTGAACATCTTTACCCGAAAGTATGGATTGATTGAACAACCTGAAGTCGGTGATCACAATGGGCGGCACGGTTTTATTTACCGGAATCATGGCGGGGAAGAAGGATTGAAATCCCTTCTCGCTGCCGAAAAAGAAGCGGCCGTCTTTCGAAACACAGGCGGCATTTTCACTGAAGCGGTTCGTGTTAAGCCCGTTTTCAACAGTGTATCTTTTTGCATCATTGGCCAACGGTTGAAACCTGGTAATGCCGTGTTGCGAACTGATCCACAGGTTTTGCTGATCGTCTTCGAGTATGGCAGCGATGGCTAAGTCATCACCTGACTGCGGATAACTTTTAAAACGCGTGGTTGACGGATCAAAAGAGAGCAAGCCCTGTTCCGTACCAATCCATATAAGTTGCAAGTCATGGCTTACATGGATGAATAAAAACCTGGCGCCGGGCAGGGCATCGCTACTCTGATAACGGTGGAAGGTTGCGGTGTGCGTATCAACACTCAGCAGGCCATTATCCGTGCCAACCCAAAGCGTACCATCAGCACCTGTTTTAAGGTGACGGATGATAAATGATGGATTGACCTCATCCGGCACTTTATTGATGACAGCCCTGTTGCACACCTTTGAAACCGGATGATAGCTGCAGACACCCATTCCTGTTCCAATCCAGATGATGCCGTCGTTATCTTCTTCCAGGCAACTCACCATGTTGCTGATGAGTGAATATACAGTCCCGTTTTTTTGCAGGTGAATGATGTTTGGACGGTAGTGTGCGTTTTGCAGGAAAGATTTTTTTTCTGAAGCGTTAACAACAAAAACGCCAACGCTGCTCCCTGCATACAAAGAGCCATCGGAAGCAGCCAGCAGGGAGGTGACATACACCTTACGGTTTGCAGTGAGCAGTTTATCGGAAAGCACCAGTTTTTTTATTTGTGCATGCATGTTGAGTGCATACAGCGTATCACAATCTGATGTGGCAAACCAGGTAGTTCCGTTGCGATCCTGCGCTATGGCGCTGATGTTGGCTGATTGAAGGTAAGCGGCATTTATATGTGTGACGGAGAAAAGTTCCTGCAGCGGATGCCATTTGGAAACGCCTGCGTCGGTGGCAATCCAGCAGCTGCGGTCGCCGCTTTCATAGATGAAGTTCACGCCACCATCTGAAAGGCTTCTTGAATTGGCAGGGTCGTGACGGAAGTTCACCAGGTTGCTGATGCTCTGTTCATCCGAAAACCGGAAACGGTATAAACCGTTTTCATACGTTGACAGCCAGCAATTCTGCGCACGGTCAATATATAGCATGCTGGTTGATTTAATTGCGCCGCCTGCAGCTGCATTGATGTCGCTGAACAAATGGCGGAATGTATACTTACCCGAAGCCACGCTTGCGGCAGTCAGCAGATCAATCATGCCGAACTGCGAAGTCAGCCAGATGTTGTTGGAGCTGTCGCAGAAAATCTTATAAATGTCATTGGAAGCGATGGAGAATTTATTGAGTGAATCATATACAAAATGATGAAACGAGACTTTCTTTTGCGCCACATTTATTTCCTGTACCACGTTCAGTCCGTTTTTGGTTGCAATAAAACCCCTGCCATTGTGATCGAAGCAAATGGAAGAAACGGTATTACCTGAAAGACTGTTGTTGTCAGCTGTGTTCACCGCGCAATTAATAAATGAATAAGTGGTAACACCTGCAGTCACTATGGGAATCATGATGGAAAGCCCGCCGTTGAGAGTGCCGATCCATAAATTTCCGGCGTTATCTTCCGCAATGGCAAACACTTCATTGCTGCACAGGCTGTTGGAATTTTCCGGATCATGGAAGAACCGTTCAAAATCATTGCGCAGGTAATCGTATCGGTTGAGCCCGTTGCGGGTGCCAACCCAAAGGTTGCCGTGATGGTCTTTGAAAAGAACATTTACTTCATTGTCCGAAATAGAATGATTGTTGCCGGCAAAAGGCATAAAACGCTGATAGCTGACGCCGTCAAAACGAAACAAGCCTTTATAGGTCCCGAACCACATGAAGCCCTGATCATCCTGCTGTATGGCATTGACGAACAGTTTTGGTGATTCAAAATCTTTAAGGAGGTTGCTGAATGCCGATTGGTTCACCTGCCCGCTGATCGGGCAATGGGATGCCAGCAGCAGGAGTGTGGTGAGCAACAGCTTTGATGAAGTACGCGACAACTGCCGCATAGTGTTTTTTATTCAAGGTAATCTGAACTTGCAATACAGCGCTTCTGCAATGATGTTAGAAGCATTCAGCAACGAATGCCATGCTTCCGCTACTGCAGGGCGCTGACGTATTTTTCCCGGAAGGAAATTACAATGGCGTTCTTATGATGATCTGGCAAACGCTTGGGCAGTGATAAGCACCTTCCGCTGCAAAAGCCTGCTGAACAAATGCGCCTGCATGCCTGAATTTTTTCTCACCGTTTGCACCGTCGTTGGCGGCACTATCAGCAGGATTGGCAGGAGGGGTGG
Organism: Chitinophagales bacterium; assembly: GCA_019694975.1. Lineage (NCBI taxonomy): Bacteria > Pseudomonadati > Bacteroidota > Chitinophagia > Chitinophagales > Chitinophagales bacterium. Next base: position 45,174 of record JAIBAY010000001.1, on the reverse strand, counting down.
TGGGCGTTGGTTCCCCTTCAAGCTCACGGCCCGGAACCTGCAATTTGCCATTTACATCTACCAGGTCAAAAGACGAACCGGCCGGCAGAGTAATGGTCAGGTCTGCTCCCTTATCAAGATAGGCCTGTATATCTTCCGGCTTCACTACATATTCTTTTGTGCAGGATGACAACATTGCAAAAAGGTAAAGGGTGGTTCCGGCAAACAGCAGCCGCACGGGAATAGTGTTTTTCATGGGATGTTTTTTATTTAGTGAATGAATATGAAATAAATATAATTAACAATTCCGAGTCATGGCAGGAAATTTTAAGGCAGGCTGCGTATCCAGGCTGAAATACCGCGATTTTATTGTGCCCTTTGGTGGCAATTGAATGACTGTTCATTGCTGTTACCTGCTACAATTTGCCATGAAAAAAATTACATTTTGATTCCTGTCACTTACAACGTTTTGCTTTTGGGAATCCGTGAACTTGATGGCAAACATCTTTCTCCCTCTGTACGATGTTACATCCTGATAGGTAACCTGATGGCTGCAGCAACAAACGCACGCAGCAGATGCAGGTATTGCGCGAGGGATTTCTGTTCCCTGCGGGGAAAGATGCAATTCGGCGCAATATCCATCTGCTGATGGCGTATGGCCATCCATTCACTGTCAGAGAATACATGCGGTGAAGATTCATTTTCGTCGGCCGGTTTCCTGAGCAATGGGCCGGAATTAAAGGCATTCGTAGAAAAGTTTGATGGTTTCATGTTAATTCATTTTAATCAGGTGATGGAATGATTTAATGTGACAAAGATCCTCACACATCTGTTGCTGATCAATCCCATGATGATGGGACACCAGCCGCCTTCAGCATGAAGTCATATCGTTTTGTACATGACTGACAGCAGCACTAAAAAAATTCCGGCCGGTATAAAATTTCCGGCCGGAATCACTCACCAAACCTCTCTTTGATGCTTCATTTATAGTGACGCGTTTTGCAACGCGGGATATCTTAGTCAGGGATCTTTGTTAAACAGGATGTTTCCTTTTCCTTCTTCACCGCTTCTTTCGTCCACTGCGGTTGTAACCGCCGCGTTTTAACTGCTTCCCGATGATTCTTTAAGTTCTTATAATCTGTTGCTTTCGTATACAAAGCTACCTTCATCGGCAACTCCAATCAATCCCATAATAGTGGACATGCTTTCATGCTTACCGGCTGAACGGCTATCAGCGTGTAATTCGTTTCATCACGATCCTGTTGATGATTGTGGAATTGCCGAAGCACCCCATCACGATGCGGTAAGTACGCCACGCATAATGATGTGGTGTGTTTTTCAACTTAGCCCATTAACTTTGCGGCCATGGCAGAGCAAAAGGATTTATTCAGGGACATTGTCTCCCATTGTAAAGAATACGGATTCATTTTTCCATCCAGCGAGATCTACGACGGGCTGAGTGCTGTTTACGACTATGGTGAATACGGAGCGGAGCTCAAGAAAAATATCAGGGAATACTGGTGGCGCGCCATGGTACAGTTGCGCGATAATGTGGTGGGAATTGATGCAGCAATCTTCATGCATCCGGAAACATGGAAAGCCAGTGGCCATGTGGATGCCTTCAATGATCCTATGATTGATAACAGGGATTCGAAAAAAAGATACCGGGCTGATAACCTCATTGAAGATTATATCGCAAAGCTGGAAGCCAAAACAGAGAAGGAAGTTGAAAAAGCAAGGAACCGGTTCGGTGATGCGTTTGATGAAACACAATTCAGGAACACCCATCCGCGGGTGTTGGAAAATCAGCAGAAAGCAGATACTATCAATGCGCGCATGAAAGCGGCACTCGAACAAAATGATATGGCTGCCATGCGACAGATTATTATCGACTGTGAGATTGCAGATCCGGTCAGCGGCACCCGTAACTGGACAGAAGTGCGGCAGTTTAACCTGATGTTTTCCACGCAGGTCGGATCACTGGCGGAAGAGTCCAGTACAGTTTACCTGCGTCCTGAAACGGCACAGGGCATTTTTGTTAATTTTCTGAATGTGCAGAAAACCGGCCGCATGAAAATTCCATTCGGCATCGCGCAAACCGGAAAAGCTTTCCGCAATGAAATTGTTGCACGGCAGTTCGTTTTCCGTATGCGGGAATTTGAACAGATGGAAATGCAGTTTTTTATCAAGCCCGGAACGGAAACATCCTGGTATGAACACTGGAAAGCCACACGCATGCAATGGCATCTTGCATTGGGATTTCCGCCGTCCGGCTACCGGTTTCATGATCACCTGAAGCTGGCGCATTATGCGAAGGCGGCCTGTGACATTGAGTTTAATTTTCCTTTCGGCTTCAAAGAGCTGGAAGGCATTCATTCGCGCAGCGACTTTGACCTGGCACAGCATGAAAAGCATTCCGGCAAGAAGTTACAATACTTCGATCCTGAGCTCAATGAAAATTATGTGCCTTATGTGATCGAAACATCTATCGGCCTCGACAGAATGTTTCTGGCTGTCATTGCTGCTTCCTACCGGGAAGAACAGGTTCCCACAGCCGTGGCAGGAGAGGAGGCAACACGCGTGGTATTGAATATTCCACCCTGCCTGGCACCGATCAAAGTGGCCGTATTGCCATTGATGAAAAAGGACGGACTGCCTGAAAAGGCGCTGGAAATCTTTAATCAGCTGAAGTATCAGCATATGTGTCATTATGAAGAAAAGGATTCTATAGGGAGAAGATACCGGCGGATGGATGCCATCGGAACACCGTATTGCATAACGGTAGATCACCAGACGCTGGAAGACGGAACGGTAACCATCCGTGAACGCGACACGATGAAACAGGACCGCATTGCTTTAGCACAGGTGGGAAGCATTGTGGCTGATCGTGTAAAATGGCCGGAGCAGCCACAGTAACAATAAAAGTGTTTCAGCAAAGTAAACGATCCGCGACTGGTTCCACCTTACTCTACGTCGAGTACAAGTTTGCGCAACATGACACTGTCTTTTAATTGAACTTGTAACAGGTACACCCCTGCAGCAAGGTTATTCCTGGCGAAATCGAGAGTATGTTCGCCGGCATCAAAGCGCTCATTACTGATGATGTTCCTTTTTATTCCTGCTGTACTTATCAGTGAAATACTTACCGGCGATGCAGTGGCGAGCATGAACCGGATTGTAGTTGTTGCATGCATCGGGTTGGGGAAAAGCTGAAGTTCATTGGCTGATGTTGGTTCTTCTGTAAATACACCCACCACGGTTACCTTATGGCAGACCGTATCCTGCGTGCATCCGTCAGTTACCGCCATACAAACATTGTAGATACCGTCTTCAGCATAAATGTGCACAGGATTTTGCTGCATGGAAATATTGCCGTCATCAAAATACCATGCCCATGAGTTGGCAGTGGCAGAAGACTGATCAGAGAAAAAGACGGTATCAATGGATTGTGTGAAAGAAAATCCCGATTCAAAAGCAGGGCATTCGATTACAATTACCTGGCAACTAGTATCATTGCCGCAATCATTTTTTGCGACCAGGCACACTTCATAGGTGCCACCGAAATCATAAGTATGAACAGGATTGCTATTGGTAGAAAAGTCACCGTCACCAAACATCCATATCCACTGGTCCGTATACAGTGATTCATCGATAAAGTTAAAAGTGAAACTGCCGGTGGTGAAGTAGCTGAATCCCGCAGCAGGCGGTACGCAGATCTCAATGGTCTGACAACTGGTATCTGATCCGCAGGCGTCTGTCACTACGAGGCAAACATCGTAGGTGTCGCTGACGGAATAAGCATATTGCGGGTTTTCTTCCGTGGAAGTGCTTCCATCGCCAAAAGTCCAGAACCAGCTTTCTGATGATGGAGAGGTATTGACAAAGGATACGAGACCGCCGTCAATGGTGTATTCAAACAGCGACAAGGTAGGCGCCACACAGACTGTAACATTCTCGCAATAAGTGCTTTCAGAACAACCTTCATCAATAGCGGTAAGGCATACCTGGTAGTTACCGTTGTTGAGGAACGTGTGTTCCGGATTTTCTGATGATGATGTGCTGCCGTCACCAAAGTCCCATTGCCAGATGCCGGCATTGGTGGATGCATTGCTGAAGGTGGCTGTTCCGTTATCAAGTGTATAAGAGAATGAGGCTGAAGCGGGTGCCCCACAGATATGGATTACAGAGCACAAGGTATCAGGCAGGCAGTTGGTGGTTTTTGAGATGAGGCAAACTTCATAGACACCGGTTGCGGCATAGGTATGAACCGGATGTTTCTGTCCTGATGTGTTGCCGTCGCCGAAAGTCCAGAACCATTCGGTACTGTTTTCAGAGTTGTTGTCGAATGTAACCGTAAATCCGTCTACTGCATAAGTGAAAGAAGCATAGGAAGCACACGTGGGAGCAAGTTTCACTACCCACCAGTCATAGCTTCCATGGTTGCCGGTAACATTCTCATCGGTAGAATTGGTGTAGCCGGTGACCAGGTAACTGGTATCAGCAGTGAGCAGGCAGCTGGTGCTCCGGTCGACGGAAGTGCCGCCAAGGCACAACTGCCAGTTGAGCGTTCCTGCAGTTTCAGTTTCTATCATCCAGATATCATCGCTTCCTATATGACACGTTAAATCACCGGAAACTGCAGAAGATGAGGATGGAACGGAGATGTAACGGTTCACCACGTTTCTGAAGATCGCACCGCCGTATTCCTTGTCATCGCCTCCGTAGCTGTCGCCTGAAAGAAATACACCATTCAGGTCAGTGCTGAAGATCCAGGCATTCTGATTGGCCGCTTCGGTAATCCATCCTGATATCACGTAATTTCCGGATCCGTTTTCCGTCAGTTCTGTAAGTCCGTCATTGCTGGTGTCACCATAACATTGCGTCCATTGAAAATTGCCGGTCTTGCCCACTTTCACCAGCCAGGCATCTGAACCACCGTGATTAAGGCCCTGCACATTGCCATCATTAGAATATGTATAGCCGCCAACGAGGAATCCACCTGACAAGACAGGTATCAGCGCGGTGTAAGCATCTTCGTCCTGTCCGCCTTTCGCTTTTTGATCAATCAGGTTTCCTGTTTGATTGATGGATATCAGCCATGCATCACCATTTGCCTTGTAACCGGTCACATCTCCATCGGTAGAATAAGTCTGACCAATCACAAAGTAGCCGCTGTCAGACACAGCCAGGTCATAGGCAAAATCATCATTGCTTCCTCCATAGGTTTTTTCCCAGATGAGGTTGCCTGTTATGCCAACGCCGACAACCCAGAAATCTTTCTGACCATGATTGAAGCTAACATCACCATCATCTGATGCAGTTTCACCGCATACCACATAGCCTGAACTGCTGACAGCAACTGAGCGGAAGATATCGGCATTGGAACCACCATAGGACTTTTGCCAGAGGATAGAACCATCAGGATTGGTTTTCACCAGCCATCCGTCGGAACTGCCGTGATTGGCCGTAACATCACCGTCGGTAGAATTCGTGAACCCGCAGATCAGGTAACCTCCATCACTTGTTTGAATGGCGGAATAGGCGCGGTCGTTATTGCTGCCACCATAACATTTTGCCCACTCAATAGTTGGTGTTTGCCCGCTCAGCTTTCCGGCAAAAAGGAAAAAAAGAAGTGTAAAATATAACTTCATGAAATTGAAATTTATCCGTTATAACTGTTGCGTAAAGATCATGAACTTTACCCTAAATGCAATAATTTAATTCACTGCTGTAATGAACGGTCTTCAATGATAATGCCGGCATCTGTTTGTGCTTTATAGCAGTGCCGTTCATTTGTATTCAATAGTAGTAAATTTACATGACTATTCAGTTTTTTATGCGACCCTTCGTTTTGCTGATGCTGATGATAACACTGACCGTTGCCTGTGAGCAGCATGAACCCGAAGATGTGCTGTTGCATATGCACAATGCAACCATCAGGGTAAGTGTTAACCTGCTGCAGGGAGGAGTTAACGGGCAACTTGTTTATATTCCAATAAGCGGAGCGACTGCGGAGTTGTATTCTACGGAAGATGACCGCGACAACAGTACAGAGATGGTTGCCGTCCGCAACAGTGATTCGGCCGGCCTCGCCGTTTTCACCGGCCTTAAGGAAGATTATTATTACCTGCGGGTTTATCATCCCGCATATGGTACCGTATACGATGAAACGGCTACACCGGATGGCAGCGTGAGCCTTGTTCAGATTGATTTCTGAGAACGCAGGATCATGAAAATAAAAAACGGTCAGTGATCAGCATTGCCTGTTGCAATGTCTCCGGCAATGCATCATTAACGATGGTTTCATCAAAGTAACTTTCAAACTGTAATTCGTAGGCTGCTTTCGCAATCCGTTCATCAATGCGTTCCTGCGTTTCTGTAGCCCTGCTTCGTAAGCGCTCCGTTAATACTTCAATGGAAGGCGGCTTAATGAAAAGGGTGAGCGCCTTGTCGCCGTACTTTTTTTTCAGGCTCATGGCGCCTTTCACATCTACATCAAACAAGACATCCTTTCCTGCTTTCCAGATAGCTTCCACCTCGTCGTGGAGGGTGCCGTAATAAACTCCCTTATAAACTTCTTCCCACTCAACAAATGATTCGTTGCTGATGCGCTGCCTGAATTGCTCTTCCGTCAGAAAATAATAATCCTTACCATGCACTTCATCCGGTCGCCGCTTGCGGGTAGTGGCGGAAACGGAAAACTCAAGCATGGGGTAACTTTCCAGCAGGTGCCTGGCGATCGTGGTTTTTCCTGCGCCTGATGGCGCGGTAATGACAATTAATTTCCCGCTCATGATGAATAGGCTGGCGAAGGTAGATAAATTATGACGGCTGTTTTAGTGCCCATGCGCAGGATTGGCAGTGAAAAATGGGGTGATGCGACCAATCATTTTATCTGCCGGAAAGAAAACCATCCACTGATTGAAACCGGTTCATATCATGCGCAATACCGGCACCTTGTGGCAAACTGATTGTGAAAATCTGTTTTTGATTGTTCATGTTATTGGTTAAAATACAATCATCAAAATAGATTGTATCATGACCAAAAAAGAAAAAAAGGAACTCGCCTTGCGGCTGAAGGCTGCCATAGATGCGAAAAAAAATGCCGGGAAGCAGGAAGTCAATATCATAGAGAAACAAGCAAGAAACAATCGCAGAAGGCAGTCGTTGCAAAAGGCACGCAGCAGAAAGGGAGACGCTGCAACCGGCAGCAAACATAAACCCGCGAAAAAAAATCACTTCGATACGGAGCCCTGGTAAGTAATCATTGCTTACACTTCATCGCATATGATGGTGATGACTGCAGATCTAATGATCAATTCATTCGAAAACAATCTCACGCCGACACATCAACTTTTATCCTGCCTTCTTCCGGACCATTCTCCAGCCGGAGCACGCCGCGCGGACACACTGCGGCACAGATGCCACATCCCACGCAGGATGACCGTACGATATTTTCACCGCGCTGCGCATAGGAGCGCACATCAATGCCCATCTCACAATAGGTGGAACAATTTCCGCAGGAGATACATTGTCCGCCGTTGGTGGTGATCCTGAACCTGGATTTGAAACGTTGCATCATACCTAACCAGGCAGCCAGCGGACAACCAAACCTGCACCAGACGCGGTTGCCCATCAGCGGGTAAAATCCGGTGCCCACGACTCCTGAAAATACAGAACCAATCAGGAAACCGTACCACTGATGGAGGTTATTGGTGGCATTGCCCAGCAGCTTGTAATCAGAAAAAAAATTGATCAGTGTCGCGCCCGTCATCACGACGGCGAAAACCAAAACACCATGAATCATCCAACGTTCGGTTTTCCATGCCCTCAGTGATTTGTCGGACAGTTGCCTGAATGGATCGCCCAGCGTTTCGGCGAGTCCGCCACAGCCGCAGACCCACGAGCAATACCAGCGTTTGCCATAGAAATAGGATAGCACCGGCACGGCTATGATGATAAGTGCAATTCCCCAGATCAGCATAAACCAACCGATGGTGCCGGCTTGCATCATGTTTTTCAGGCTGTAGTCGTAGAAGAAACTGTAGTTAAGCGGCCAGATGTTTTTGAAATCGTACCAGGGTTTATTCAATGATACCAGTATTTCCGGAATGATGAAGGCGAAGGCCGTTTGAAAAAACATCACCGAACAGGTACGGATTTGCTGATAAGGATTGTGGCGGTATTTGAGCAGCATACGGATACCCATGAAGATTACCGCTATCGTATAAAGCAAACCATAGAGAAACCACTGACTGGCTTCATGACCGCTGAGCATCCTGCTGAGCGGGTCAACCAGTATAACCCAGTTGGTGATATAGTAAGGAAACCAGTAAAGCAGCATATAAAACAGGATCAGCGTGCTGCCTGTTAAAATGCCCAGCCAGCCGCGCACATTAAAAGAGTTGAAATAAATGCCGTTGTTGTGAATGCCTGCGGCACCGTTTGCATATTTTGGAATGATATACATCAGCGATCCGCATAAGATGCAGAGCGCAATCAGCAACATCAACCATTTATTATTTGCAGTGATCCATCCGCCCGCCGAATTTTTTGTGAGGTTAAAAGTATAGTCGGTATAAATTATTTTATTCCAATGTTGCTCATCACGGTTTTTTGTATTCACCGCTGCAACAACTTTCTTGTAATCATTAGCGAATGAAAATGCGGTTGCATATTTATTGTGCAGCATCGGTGTTACGGCAGGTTCCAGCTGTTGCAGGTGCGTGGTGTCTGTGATGGTCTGCCTGAGAATTTCCGGGGTGAGCTGAAACGTGCTTCCGTAATAACTTCCTGCAAACATTAACAGGGCAGCCAGCACTATTGCGATTCCTGATCTTCCTGCTGTTTTTTTCATGCTCCTGTTGAATAGGTTGGGTTAACTGTATTCCTGCTTGGTCCGCGCTTTGATTTCAGCTGCAAAGCATTTCCCGCAAAGGTGTTATTGAAATGATTGATGATGGACTGTTCATGCTGCCGGTAAAACTCAGGATCGAAGTTGGCTTCCGGCAAATGTTCGAGAACGTATTCCAGTGTTTTCTTCTCCGCAATCCATTGATTAAATGTATCCTGCCGCATCCGCATCCCCAAAGTCATTACCCCGTTTATGGCATGCGTATCATGCTGAAAGTTGATGCGAAGGCTTGCATTTGCTTCAGCATTTGCCCAGTGAAATGTCAGTTCTTCTTTTAAGAGCCTGGGGAAAACCCAGCCGTAAGTCTGGTATTCCAAATCAAAAAATTTTGCTGAGTTAAACCATATGCCCGGGCTATATGCCGTAGCCTTGTTATATATGGTAGCAGCTACCGTTTCGCCCATTATTCTACCTGTATACCAAACCTGCTCGATATGTTTCCGGTAGGGGAGCCGTTCGGTGAACTCAGCGCAATCTCCAATGGCATACACATCCGGCACATTGGTTTCAAGAAATTTATTCACCAGCACGCCACGCCTGCAGGCAATGCCACTGCCTTTTAAGAAGTCGATGGCAGGTGCCACGCCAATGGCAATTCCCACAAAGCTACAGGCTATGGTTTCATTTTGGTCAGTAACGATTCCTTTCACGCGTCCCTGCTGATCCGGCAATATTTCCTTTAGTCTTGTATTGTGTTTCAGGTCAATTTTTCTTGCCATAATATGCTTGCTGACCATCATCGATTCTTCATATGGCAATACCGATTCCCAATAGTGTTTTTCGCGTACGAGGAAAGTGACCGGTATATTCCGTGAAGTCAGCATTTCAACCATCTCTATACCAATCAACCCTCCACCTGCTATCACTGCATGATTGATATTTTTCGTGTTAATTTCCATGCTTTCAAGATCCTGTTTGGAGTACAGGCCCTGTACCCCTTTTAAATCTTCGCCGGGTAAACCGGATTTTCTTGAACTGGAACCACAGGCTATGATCAGCTTATCATAAGCAATCATCTTACCGGAATGCAGAATCAGCGATTTGCCTTGTATGTCCACTTGCGTGATTTCATCATGCATCAGGTCTATCCGGTTCTTTTTCCAAAACCAGTCTTCATACGGTTTTGTATGTTCAAACTTCATATGACCCATATAGACATACATAAGTGCCGTACGGGAAAAAAAATATTCACTTTCTTTTGAAATGACGGTGATACGAAAATCGCTGCCTTTGCGGATATGTCTTGCCGCAGTAATGCCGGAAATACCGTTTCCAATAATAACGATGTGCATCTGATAATTGAAGATTCGAATAGTACGAAAATAACTGTTCTTCGCTTCTGTTCAATGTATCATAGGTTACCGGAAGCACTGCGAAGCATTGTCATTGCATTAAAATATGAGCGACAAATCTGTTGCCATGCACTGATGACTTTGATTGCTGTTCATTTACGGAAGTCTGGTGTTTGGCCATCAACAAGCAGGAAAGGTTTCAGTGAGTGCTGAAACCTTTCCGGAGAATGCTGAAGGATCTGTGCCTGTTTTCATGCTGACCCTGCGGCCTATCTTCCTGTCACCACTGCTTACCGCTCATTTCCAATTTTTTTCAGCCGGCAATCTTTTTACAGTTGCAACCTGTGAGGATGATTTTAATTCTGATGCATTCATTACTTTCTTTTCAGGATTTTTGGCTGCAGCTACTCTCACATCATCTTTTTCTTCACTTGTGGTGCTGCGTTTCGAATGATCGATAACTGTTTCCTGTTTTTTGCGGCTATCAGTTGTTGCCGGTGTGCTTCGTGGTTTTGCGCCGGCAACGGTAGTGGTACTGACGGTATTCCGCATGCTTTGCTGCTTGGGTTGTGTATTGTTTTCCTTCGGTACCTGTTTAGGTGACACATCATTGCCTGTACCTTTAGTTTTGATGTCCACAGGTTTTTGTTCATACTTTTTCACCTGCACCTGTTTAGCCGGCGGAACCGGTTTTACCACCACGGTCGAACTTTTTTCATGCTGCTGCTGTGAGGTGTGATCCCGGATTGGTTCACTCTTCCTCACTGTTTTCAGATCAGTAACTTTCTTAGGAGCAGCTTTGATCCCTCCCGTAGCATCCGCCTCAACGCGCGGTTTATAGATGCTGAGTTGTCCGCCGCTTACGCTTTCACCGGGTGTAGCGCGGTTCCTGATAGCGAGCGGGCTGATGGTGCTGCCGGTAGCTTTTTGAGCGCCATCCCGGTCGGGGCCATAGGAATACGTGGTGCGCTGCCGCTCATCAACATAGGTTCGGTTAATGATGGTGGTATTGTTGATGATGGTGATATTGTTAGTTCGCGGTGCGTAGTAGTTGTAGACATCGCGCCTGTTGATGTGAGAGCAGGGTGCAAATACCCACCAGTCATTCGGAATGTAATAGCCCGGTCCAAATGCCATATTAATGCTGATACCCGGGCCTAACGGTGCCCATCCATAATAATTTGCATTCGATCTCCACACCACCCAGGCCGGTCCCCATACATTGTCTGGTACCCACAGCCATCCGTAATATGGATCAAACATCCAGCGACCGTAGTGAAAAGCGGCCCATCCCCAGGCATAATCTGAAACCCACGTCCATCCGTATTCCGTAAAAACCCAATGCCCTGCGGTTGCATATGGGCTGAAGCCGGGACCGGCATTTGGCAGCCAGACATAGCCATAATTTGGATAGCTAACCCATGAACCGTAAGGACTGAGCTGATCATAAAACAACTGAAAACTGACTGACACCTGCGCTGAAGCTTTGGGTGGAGTGATCCACAAACTCGTTGTTATCACAACAAGTATTGCAAACATTTTAGCGAACCTGTACATAACATTTGGATTTAGTACAGTGGCTGCTTTTGCAAACACCGTTCCAATACGAAATGGAGGTGGCGGCTTTTAGCCATGGGCCAAATATTTTAAGGATCCAGGTTCAGGGTATACAGCTGCTTGTAAATGATTAATACTGTATTTTAAAAGTTCTCATGAATCAGGCATGATGCGCTTCATCTGTGTTGCCTCGCAGCATCAAGAATCTTTCACTGTATCGTATGGGTGATGTGGGAATATGGCTGTCAGGTCTCAAGAGGTCATCATGTCTAAACGATACCGTTATGCTCAAACAAGGCGGTCCTGCCGAATTTATTTCCGCATCTTTTTAATAGGAAGAGATCCTGAGACAAGTATAGGATGACTCAAGGTATTTTGAGATGGCTGCTAATTATTCCTGAGCCGTTCCACTTCTGCGCCTAACTTTTCCCAACGGCTCATTTCCTCCGAGAGTTGCACTTTATGTTTATCATAGTGCGAATAAATTTCTTTCGATTCACTGGCACTGAGTGATTCCGGTTTAGAAAGCTTGATTTCAAGATGTGCTATGTTTGATTCCAGTTCCGCAATTTTCTTTTCCGCATCGGCTACCTGCCGTTCCAGTTTTTTCAGTTCTTTTTGTTTTTGTTTATCACCCTCGGTGTTGTTTGTCCTCGGTTTTTCCGCAGTTACTGTTTTGCCGGCTGCAGGTGATAATCCCCTCGACAATTCCAGTTCGCGAAAGGAAGCCGTCTTCTGCGATTCAAGAAAGTCATATACGCCACCAAGGTATTCCCTGATATGATGATCCTTAAAATAGAATATCTTATTCACCAGCCCGTCGAGGAAATCGCGATCATGTGAAACGACAATCAGTGTACCGGCATAATTGTTAAGCGCTTCTTTCAGCACTTCTTTCGAACGCATGTCGAGGTGATTGGTAGGCTCATCCAGTACCAGGCAATTCACCGGTTCGAGTAGTAATTTTGCAAGTGCCAGCCTTGATTTTTCTCCTCCTGAAAGCACTTTTACTTTTTTATCGACATCATCACCACGGAAAAGAAAGGCGCCCAGCAAACTGCGGACACGCGAACTCATGTCAGAAGACGCAATCTTATCAATCGTCCGGAAAACGGTTTCATCGCCATCCAGGCGATCGGCCTGGTGCTGAGCGTAGAAACCAATCTTTACATTATAACCTGGCGATACTTCACCGTCTGCAGGTTCTTCGCCCACCATGATTTTTGCCATCGTCGTTTTCCCTTCTCCGTTTTTGCCTACAAAGGCAATACGGTCGCCGCGGTTTACATGAAACGTGATGTCTTTCAAGATCACCTTATGGCCGTAACGTTTGGCAACATGTTTTGCTTCAAACACCAACTGGCCGGAACGTGGCCCTTCGGGAAAACGAAAACGTATCGACGAATTATCTTCATCATCCACTTCAATACGTTCGGTACGGTCGAGCTGCTTGATCAGTGATTGAGCAAACTTTGCTTTCGATGCTTTATAGCGGAATTTCTCAATCAGTACTTCAGTCTGCCTGATTTCCCTGTCCTGGTTTTTTTTCTGCGCCATCAGGTGATCGCGGCGTTCTTTCCGCAGCTCCACAAATTTGGAATAGGAGGCAGGGTAATCATCTATGTTGCGGTTGATGATTTCAATGGTTCGGTTGGTGACGCGATCAAGAAAAGCGCGGTCGTGTGAAACCAGCAACACGGCACCTTCGTAATCCTGTAAAAATTCCTCCAGCCAGATGATGGCTTCAATATCAAGGTGATTTGTCGGCTCATCCAATAACAGCAAATCAGGTTTCTGCAGCAACAGTTTTGCCAGTTCAATCCGCATCTGCCAGCCGCCGCTGAATTCAGCTACGCTTCTTGAAAAGTCGGTGCGGGAAAATCCAAGGCCGGTCAGGATGCGCTCCATCTGTTCTTCTAACTTCCCGATGCCAAGTATTTCGAGCCGGTGGCCTACATCATGCCATTCCGTGAGCAGATCCATGTAGTCTGGCGCTTCATGGCTTGCATGATGACTGACACGGTCGGTCAGGTCATCGTATCTTTTCTCCAGGGCTTTTATTTCGCGGAAGGCAGTTTCCGTCTCTGCCAGTACGGTTTTATTACCATGAAAATTAAGTTCCTGTGAAAGGTAACCCCGTGTAAACTCTTTGGGATAAGATATGCTGCCGGTGTCAGGATTATTGTTTCCTGCCAGTATTTTCATCAGCGTCGACTTTCCTGCACCGTTCCGGCCCACGAGACCGATACGGTCTTTATCGTTTATGAAAAAAGAAACATCCTCGAAAAGCGCTTCGCCGCCGTGAAAAACAGAAATGCCATTGATTGAAATCATAGGCGGCAAAGGTAAGGGGAAAGTTGATTAATGATTGCGTCGTAGAATGGCAGCTACAGAGAGGATTAAAAATCCTCTTCTCAGCATGTCCGGATTGGAAACAAATCCGGATTAACAGGTTCTCCCTCCGTTCTCTTTGTGGTTATATAGTTCCAGCCACAATGTTACAGAGAAAGGAAACCACCAACTTTGTCTGAAGTAATTCTCTTGCTGGCGTTTGCAGTTAACGCTGGGCATTAAAACAACAAAGGTGAAAAGTATTTTTTTTGAAACATTAATAAGTTCGGCAAAGATGCTAACCGTGAACTAGATCCCAAAGGGATGATATGATTATAGAAAAATTGCCCCTAATCATAGCAACCCCGAAGGATTATTAATCCCTTCTCAATCACTCCGGATTGGAATTAAATCCATGCTAACGATACTAAAGCAAAACTGTCAAAACACTACACATCAAACTTAATCCCCTGCGCCAATGGCAATGATTTGCCATAGTTTATGGTATTGGTTTGGCGGCGCATATAGGCCTTCCAGCTGTCGCTGCCTGATTCACGGCCGCCACCGGTTTCTTTTTCACCGCCGAAGGCACCACCAATTTCCGCCCCGCTGGTACCGATATTTACATTTGCAATGCCGCAGTCGCTTCCGGCAATGGAGAGGAAGTGTTCCATCTCCATCATGTTTTCCGTAAAGATGGCGGATGACAATCCCTGCGGTACATCATTGTGCAGGTGGATGGCCTCTTCCATGGTCTTGTACTTCATGATATACAGCAAAGGGGCGAAGGTTTCATGCTTGACGATGGCAAGATTTTCCTTCACTTCAGCAATGCAGGGTTCCACATAACAGCCGGTGCTGAAACCTTTGCCTTGTTTCACATTGCCGCCAATCAGGATTTTCCCGCCCTGTGCTTTTACCTTTTCAATGGCATTTAAAAAATCATCCACAGCTTTTTTATCAATCAGCGGCCCCACATGATTGTCCGGATCAAGCGGATTGCCAATTGTAAGCTGACTGTATACTTTCAAGAGCCGCTTCTTCACCTCATCATACACTTTTTCATGAATAATCAGCCTTCTGGTGGTTGTGCAACGTTGCCCTGCCGTGCCCACGGCGCCAAAGGCCACAGCACGGATGGCCAGATCGAGATTGGCATGCTGGGATATGATGATGGCATTGTTGCCGCCCAGTTCAAGAATGGAACGGCCGAGGCGTTCGCCCACTTTTTGCGCCACGCGGATGCCGACGCGCGTGGAACCCGTGGCGGAAATCAGTGGAACGCGTTTATCCTCCAGCATCACATCACCCACTTCGGATGAACTTCCGGCTACAAGGCACAGCACACCTTCGGGCACCTGGTTCCTTTTTAGCACCGATGCAATAATCTGCTGTGTAGCCACAGCACATAACATGACTTTTGAAGAAGGTTTCCAAACTACCACATCGCCGCAAACCAGTGCGATCATGGCATTCCACGACCACACGGCTACCGGAAAGTTGAATGCCGAGATGACACCGATGATGCCCAATGGATGCCACTGTTCATACATGCGGTGATTCGGTCGTTCACTGTGCATGGTTAATCCATACAATTGGCGGGATAGTCCGACGGCGAAGTCGCAGATGTCAATCATCTCCTGCACTTCGCCCAACCCTTCCTGAAGGCTTTTGCCCATCTCATAGGAAACCAATGCACCAAGTGCTTCTTTGTTTTTGCGAAGTTCATCTCCGATCTGCCGCACCACCTCTCCGCGTTTGGGGGCGGGAATCGTGCGCCATTCACGAAATGCCTTTTCCGCCGTGGCCACCACCACTTCATAATCAGTACGGGAAGCAAGCCGTATTTTGCCGATCAGCTTTCCGTCAGCCGGTGAATAGGATTCAAGTGTTTCGCCTGTTGTTTTCAGCCAGTCTGTTCCTGTGGAAGCGCCGGATGAAATGGATTTCAGTTTTAGTTTTTTGAGAAAACCGGTAGATACTTTTGTTGACATGATGGACAAGGATTATGGAATACTTTTCGGGTGTAAAAATAGAACATCTTCGCCCGCAATTATGTAATACGCGCGAAAATTAAGAATAGGCAGGAGTAGTATGGTAGAATTCCGGGAGACTGAGAGCATCCGCTGATCAGGTTCTCGTCACGTTTTGATAAAAAAACATACACGTTTCTGAAGACACGTGCATAGGAGTCAAAATCAATATTTGTATGATTATCTGAATCATTAATTTGAATTGCAGTGATGACAAATGGGAGGTTTAACACCGTTGGCGGAGAGACCAATTGTAGAAAAAGTCGAAATTGAGTCCCAACCATGCCTTCCGGTGAATGAGTATTCCAAAGACATTATTTTAGCCGTAAATGAAGGATATCAAACCATTTCATGAATCGCTTCTGGCCAGGATTGTGGGCTATTTGATCATTGCTTACCTCATTTTTATTATTGTGGTGAAACTGGGCGGATACGATGGCGGCAGAGTGCCATGGTCGAATATTTACTTCACTACCTTTTGCGCGCTGGTGTATCTGTTTTTTGTTTTTCTTCCCTGGCGGAAAAAATAATCGGATAGTCCGCAGCCAGAATAGCTCATAGCGAAATGCTACGCATGATTTTGAAAGGATGCAGCCGGTTGATGTTGAACGTAAATGAAATGCGTTCGTACCATGCATCATAAAATTCAGTGCTGTTCAGATTCATTTTTATGTCGTTGGAAAACAGCAATGGGCAATATACTTCCACGATGCCGGGAACCAGGGTCAGACCAATGCCCGCATCAAACTGAAATGATTTAAAGTTGATGTTATCAGGCGCGATGCCGGCATCACCAAATGCGAAGAGCGGTGTGAAGAAAGGCAGAGGGAGTTTAACGTTGAGCGCCGTAATCCATGTATCGGACCTTCCCAATTCAGGTTGCACTCCATCGGTACGCATCTTGAATCCGCCTTCTGTAATCGCCACCTGTTGCGATAAAAATCCGGAGGTTTCTGTTCTGCCCAAATAAACTTCATCAAAGAGATAATCTTTTGTACCAGTGGTGGGACCAAGATGAAAATCCGCCGCTACGAGTTCCTCCGGTGATGCGATCATCACGCCTGCAAAGAACCGGAGTTGGAAACCGGTTTTCTTGCGGGGATAGGTGAAGGTGTAGTCGCCCGTAAATGATGACTTCAGGTAAAAGGAATGGCCTTCATTGGTTCCTTCTTCCAGGGAAATGGAAAGTGCAAAGGGTTGTATTGCCCTTTTATGCTGCAAAACATAAGTGAGCTGATTAAACAACTGATGATTGTATTTATCGGTAGCAGTAAAATATTCCGGCATTTCTGTTAACAGGTAAATGTTTCTGAAAGTTATCGCCTGGTTTATGAGGCTGCGCGCCGTCTTCTTGCGTATGCCCAGCTGCAGTTGTTGCATGAATTTCATAAACCGGTATTCCCGGTTACCTTCCGCGCCGTAAAATGAATCACCGGCATAGTGAAAAGATTTGGCAGACGAAGTGATATCGATGCGATGAAATAAAGATGATGCGGGAAAGAGTTGCAGGTTCACTTCACCGAGTCCGGTCAGTTGATTACTGCCGGTGGCATAAGCAGGCATCACGACAAAACTCAAAGGCTTATCAGGCAGGAAGGTATTATACAATGCAAGGCCAAGCCATGCTTTGTCGTAATTGTTCCAGCCGATAGTAGGAGTAAAAAAAAGCTGCGTACGTTGCGGATTGTCTAAACTGCCCAACCATTGCAACCTCAGTTTTTCTGCATTCGGTAACAAGCCGGATGTGCGCACTGTGTTATTCTTCCTGTTCACTTCCGGCATATCTGCGTTCTGATCAATACGGAAGGCATCATAATCTCCATCGGGAAAAAGCACTTCCATCTTGCCGTTAAAACCGCCATACCACATTGCAACAGCCGGCAGGTTATTTTTTAAAGCTGTAATCGAATAAGGCCCTTTGACAGCTGCTTTATTCCTGACCGTCAGCTTGCGGTAGATGCTGCTGCCGATTTGGGTGGTGTCGCCGATATATACCAGTTTGTAGTCGAGGTATGCAGCCGTTTTTATTGACTGATTGAAAAACCAATCCAGTTCTTTATGAGTGTTGCATTCAAAAAAATGCTGCAGGTCTTCCGGGTAGGGATGCCGGAAGGCCCATGTTTCATAAAACTGATGCATGAGCGCATCATAATTTTCTATTCCTAAATAAGCAGCCAGGTATTGAAACGCCACCGCGGTTTTGGCATACACGATGCCTGCGTAGTTGAGCGTCGTGAAATCCGCTGCATTAATATCCATGGGCTGATCTTCATGGCGGTAAGCCTGGAAAACATACAACAGGTAGTTCTGATAGCCGCGCCGGTAGGATGTGAGATCGAATGGTTGTGCGAGCAGGTTGGGAACAAGGCCCTGTTGGGGATACCTTGTTTCCACATACCTGTTTTCATAGTAGGAATTGATGCCTTCGTCCATCCACGGATGTTCGCGTTCATTGAAAGCAAGAATGCCATACAACCAATTATGGCCTACTTCATGGGCAATCACGGTCTCCAGTGATTTTTTGGTGCCGAAGCCGCCGCTCACTACCGTAATCATGGGATATTCCATTCCGTCGCCGGCCTGTAGTGCGCCTTCTACTGCCGTGGCCTGCGGGTAAGGATAGTCACCTATCCACTTCGAATAATAGAGTACCGATGAATCAACAAAATGAATGGCATGCTTCCACTGTGCTGCATGCTGATCAAGAAATAACGCCCATGTGGTGACGGGTGTATTTTTTCCGGGCAGCATTACCTTGCTTTTCATCACATGGTATCGTTTATCGGCAAACCAGGCGAAGTCGTGCACATGATCTGCTATGTAAAGCAGCGTCTTTGTTGCAGGTGAAGAAGCCGGAAAGTTGTTTTGTGGCTTATCGCCGGCAAAAGGTGAAGCGGGCTGTTCGGCAATGCCTTGCTTCCCGTCCTCAAATTGGATCCTGTTTGCTGCTGCCAATGAATCAAGCCATTTGTTTTCCGCATCATTGAGTAATGTGCCCGTTGCGCCCACCACATAATTTTCAGGCAGTGTGATGGAAACCCGGAAGGAACCGAATTCCGAATAAAACTCACCCTGGTCAAGGTAGGGCATCTGATGCCATCCGTAACGGTCATACACTGCCGGTTTCGGATACCATTGTGTTACCTGGTATGACTGGCCGACATGGCCAAAGCGTGAAAAAGTTTTCGGAATTTTTATATGAAAAGGTGTGGTAATGGTGATGCTGCTGTCCGGCAACAACGGTGCAGGCAATAGAAGCTTAGTAATGTCTTCGTGAAGAGGGTCAGCGGTTGTTGCTGCGGTGTGACCGTCAATCCTGAAATCGAGTTGATCAATATAACCACGGTCAGAAGGCGGCGCATAGTAAAACTCAGTGCTGCCATTTTCCAATTCCTGCTTTGCGAAAGCGGTGTTATTGTTTTTATAGGCGTTTGGCCAAAGATGAAACCAGATAAAGTGGAGGGTATCAGGTGAATGATTGATATATTCAATAGTGATGTTGCCTGTTAAATTATGCTGGCTGTCATCGAGTGTCACATCAATCCGGTAATTCACCTGCTGTTGCCAGGCAGAATCAGCAGTCGCTGCAAAACCGAAAAGGCAACTGCATAAAAGCACAGGCAAGAAAAATATTTTAATCCGGCTGCAGGTCATAGTCAGTATACATTCCTTTTTGCGGACTGCACACAAACATCGGTTATGCTGAATCATTATGAAAGCAATTCTTACTAAAATCTTTTCTGTAAAGACCGTTAATGAAATTTGTTTCAACTTTGCCGCTGTGGAAAAGATGAAGAGGGTCGTGTTTTGTTTTTTGTAAATTAGCCTCATGCCCGGTACGGGCCGTTAAATCAGTGATGATGGAAGATAGAGAATCTGATGAGTCATTGCCCGTTGATATACGGACATCCGTCGACCGGTTCGAAGAAATGGTTCGCAACCAGGACGCCTGTTTTTTTGATGTAAGTACGTTTGAGCAAATAGTTAATTTCTATGAACAGAAGGAGCAATGGAAGAAAGCCATTCATGTAATGGATGTTGCCATTGCACAACATCCTTATTCGCCATGGTTTTTCACGAAAAAGGCAAGCCTTCTTATCTATTTCAAAAAGTACAAGCAAGCGCTCGAACTGATTGACCAGGCAGAAGCGATGGATCCGTCTGACATCGGTTTGTATATCCTTCGTTCCGATATCTACCTCGAACGTAATCAGCATCAGCATGCCGTGGATATGCTGGAAGCTGCCATCCGTATCTGTGATGCGGCAGACCGTGAAGAGCTGTATCTCGAAATGGCAGATGCTTATGAAGACTGGGACCGGTACGATGCAGTTTTTGATTGCCTGAAAAAAGTGCTGGAAATCAACCAGGAGAATGAAGAAGCCCTGAGCAGGATGTGGTATTGTGTGGAACTGGCGGGCAGGCATGAAGAAAGCATCACACTGCATAACACGATTATCGACAACAATCCTTACAGTTACCTTGCATGGCACAACCTGGGACATGCATATTTTGATACAGGGCTGTTTGAAAAAGCAATAGAAGCGTATGAATTCGTGACCGTCATCAACGAATCCTGCGACCTCGCTTACCGCGATTGCGGAGAAGCTTACTATAAGCTGAAACAATATACTAAGGCGATTGAGCAGTTTCAGAAGGCCATTGAATTCTCCAAGCCTTATGAAGAACTTTATTATTCCATCGGTATCTGCTATGAAAAGCTGAGAGAGTACGGCAAATCACGCAGCTATTACCGCAAAGCCATTTCCGTGGATCCGAAATACTGCGATGCTTTTTTCCGTATCGGTGAAACATTCCGAAAAGAAAAAGCATGGACTAATGCAGTACACTTTTATAAAAAGGCATTGCGCCTGATGCCGGACAATATCAATTACCTGATGGGTATGGCGCAGGGATTTTATAACCTGGGCGAGATTGATCCATTCATCTTTGCCTGCCAGTCAGTGATGGCGCTCAATCAGCGTTACAAACGCAAGAGCGATTATGAAAAACTCGTAGGTTACCTTATTGACCTGGAGTGTTATGAAGATGCCATGCAATTGATGGATTTTGCAGCACTGGAAAAAGGCCCTGTGGCTTCTTATGCTTTCTTGCGTTCGGTATGCCTCCTGAGGGTGGGTGAACGGCGCGAAGCGCTGGCCTGGCTGGAAGAGGGATTGAGCGCTCATTATTCAAAACATAAATTGTTGTATAAATTCGCGCCTGATTTAAGGGAAGACGCTGTGGTTTCTTCTATAGTGGAACAGTATAAATAATCACCTATGCAATTTTTGTTAGACAGGTTGCCTGCCCGTGCCACGAAGCCGCGCAGTAATGGTCTTACCATGGTAATGGATAAGGGTTTAAGTGCCCGTGAAGTGGAAAATTTTCTTTCAATTGCAGGTCCTTATGTTGACCTCGTGAAACTGGGATTCGGCACATCCGCTGTTACGCCCAACCTGAAAGAAAAACTTGCCGTTTACAAGGAGGCGAAAATTCCGGTTTATTTCGGCGGCAGCCTGATGGAATGGTTCTATGCCCATGATGCTTTCGATGAATATCAGAAAATACTGGACAAGTATGGAATTGAGTATGCAGAAGTGTCCGATGGCTCGCTGGAAATTCCGCATGATATTAAATGCAACCTTATTCGCACGCTTGCCAAGAGCAGGGTAGTGCTGTCGGAAGTGGGATCTAAAGACGCCGAGAAGATCATCCCACCTTATAAATGGATTCAACTGATGAAGGAAGAAATTGAGGCCGGTGCATGGAAGGTGATTGCAGAAGCCAGGGAAGGTGGTAATGTTGGCATCTATCGCGGAACAGGTGAAGTACGGGAAGGGTTGGTGGATGAAATTCTGACGCAGATTCCGGTGGAGAAAATTTTATGGGAAGCACCCAACAAAGCGCAACAGGTATTTTTTATCAAACTGGTCGGCACTGATGTGAACCTTGGTAATATTCCTGCCAATGAAGTTATTCCTTTAGAGACGCTGCGGGTTGGCCTGAGAGGAGATACGATGGTGTATTTTCTGAATAAGAAGTGATTAGATCAATGCGACTGGCTGCGCTTAAGGATCAGGAGTCAATGGTCAATAGTCAATAGTAGAAATTCTGCATTGATACCTGATTTCTCTTGACAACTTCTTCATAGGATAATACTAGCCAATAGACTACTTCCAAATATCGACTCTCGACTAACGACTTATTCCCCGCCACCTTGAAACACTACGGTCTCATCGGTTATCCGCTTACCCATTCCTTTTCTAAAAAATATTTCAGCGGCAAGTTTGAGCGAGAGCATATCGCGGATTGTGTATATGAAAATTATCCGATGAGCGCAATCGATGAATTTCCTGCGTTGCTGCAATCTGAAAAAACACTGGTGGGGTTGAATGTCACCATTCCCTATAAAGAATCTGTGATGCAATACCTGCATGAACTGGATGATACAGCGCGTGAAATCGGTGCCGTCAACACAATCAGGATTGCCGGAGGAAGGATGAAAGGGTATAATACAGATGTCTATGGCTTTATGCATTCCATCACACCAATGCTCGAAACGCAACATCATCACGCTTTGATATTGGGCACAGGCGGCAGTTCCAAGGCAGTTGCATGGAGTTTCAGAAAGATGGGAATCAGTTATCAGTTTGTTTCACGCAACCCAGCTCATCCCGGGGAAATCAGTTATGCGGAAGCAGGCAATCAGATCAGCCGGAGCAAAATAATTGTGAATACCACGCCGGCCGGCATGTATCCCAACGTAGATGCGGCTCCGGATATTCCTTATGAAAAGATCACACCTGCTCATATATTATTCGACCTGGTTTACAACCCGGAAGAAACCCTGTTCCTTCAACGGGGAAAATTGCAACAGGCCAATATAAAGAATGGCCTGGAGATGCTGCAACTGCAGGCTGAGAAAAGCTGGCAGATCTGGAATACCTGAAATCATGATTGCTGCGTTTAATATGCTGTCATTGACAGTTGTAAGGTCATGCTGTCTTCTTAATGCACCATTTCCTGATAGTCATCCATCATTGGACTGATCTGCTGTTTCTTCTCACAAAACCGAATACATCTATGGAAATACTGATCATCACACTCGCTGTTTCAGTTGGATGCCTCCTGGGCTACCTCGCAGCCAGGTTTACTACTGCCCATCAACTGGCTTCTATGGCACTGCAAAAAAATATCGCCGAAAACAGAAATGCGGAACAGGTACAATACCGTCAGCAATTGGAATCGACCATACGCGAAAAGGAGAAAGCCATTCATTTGCTGATTGCCGACCTTTCCAGGTCAGATTCAGCAGTAGAGCATCTCACCCAAAAGATCGCCATGCAACAGTCGGAAGCTGAAGCAGCACAACAAAGACTGACGGTTGCTTTCCGCAACCTGGCGAATGAAATTTTGGAAGAAAAATCTGCGAGATTCACCGAACAGAATAAAAGCAATCTGCACGATCTGCTTTTACCGCTCGGTGAGAAAATCAGGAATTTTGAGAAGAAGGTGGAAGAGACCTATGACCGGGAGTTGCGGGAGAAGGTCAGCCTGAAAACAGAGATCAGGGGATTGTTTGAATTGAACAGGCAGTTGTCGGAGGAAGCCGGTAACCTGGCCAAAGCCCTCAAAGGTGATCAGAAGTTGCAAGGCAACTGGGGCGAACTGATTTTGGAAAGAATTCTCGAACAGTCAGGCCTCGGCAAAGGCCGTGATTATACATTGCAGCATGCAACGAAAAATGCTGATGGACGTGCCATTCAACCGGACGCTGTGATATTTCTTCCCGACGGCAGACACCTGATTATTGATGCAAAGGTTTCTTTAACTGCATATGAACAGGCCATGCATGCGACTGACGAAACAGCCCGGTCGCATTATGTCAGGCAGCACGTGCTGTCGGTTAAAAATCATATCCGGCTTTTAAGTGAGAAGAATTACCATACTGCTGACGGGTTGCAGGTGCCTGATTTTGTGTTCCTGTTCCTTTGGAGTGAAGCCGCCTTCAGCGCTGCCGTGCAGGCTGATGCAGCTATCTTTCAGTATGCATGGGAACGCAATATTGCCATCGTAAGCCCGACAACGGTTTGGGCCAATCTGAAAACCGTTGCAGGCATGTGGAAACAAACATATCAAAACAGGAATGCCGAAGAAATCGCACGGCAGGGCGCTGCACTCTATGAAAAACTCGTTGGATTTGTGGAAGACATGCTGATGACAGGACAAAAACTGGAAGAGGCCAGGAAATATCATGATGATGCCGTGCATAAATTGCATTCCGGTTCGGGCAACCTGATTCGCAGGGCTGAAAAAATGAAAACATTAGGCCTGAAGCCGGCAAAAAATTTACCGGCTCAGATGATTCAGTCGGCCGACGCTTAAGCAAAAAAAACCTTTCAGCACAAGCGTGCTGAAAGGGTTGACTTTTTATGTATTGAAAGGCTTAGGAAAAAATCACATGCTGCCGGAAGTCATTCCCCACTTGGCAAGAATCATGGCAGCAACAAAAATTCCTACCAGGTGGTAACCGATATCTACAAACCAGACACCAAGGGGTTTCTTGCCATAATTCAATGCAATACCAACAAATCCCACCACAAATCCGCTGATCAGCACATAACTCCTCATAAAGCAATCCATCTGTTCTTTGCAGCGAATGGAGTTCAGCAGCAAACCCGTGCAGGTAACAATCAGGAAGGTGAGGGCAAAGCCGATAATCATGTACCTGGCCATTCCGCTCCGGTCATTCATATCCATTTTATGCGCACGCGCCCAGTATTTACCGAAGAGCACGGTATACCAAACAGCACCGATTGCAAAGTACGCTACAGTAGCGGCCAACACCATGGGCCAGTTCAAATGAAGTACTGCGTTTTTCATTTCTTTTTTTTGACCAAAGTAGCAAAAGTTCTTAAAAGCGGTGAAGTTAACAGCACATTAACAATGCCTCTTGTCTCAAATTCCCTCACCTCCACCACATGCCGTCATACCGCAGGCAACTCCTTCACCTCTATCACATGCCGTCATGCTGTAAGTACCTTCTTCACAATGACTACTATCTTCCTTCATCGCCGCACCTCCCATACATATTTCATCCCGTCATACCTCCTTACAACCTCATTCCTTACATTTGCTTCATGCCTCCAACAACTGCACTTTCATTCGAAAACACGGAAATCGCGTTTTCCTACAAATCAGACAAAGAGCTGAAAAAATCATACTGGCTTTTTTCACTCATGAATCAAAACTGGCTGGTAAAAATCGGTACGCGTGCCACACCACTGGCTTTCAAAATGCACCTGCCGATTCATGGTTTGGTGAAATCCACCATCTTCGAACATTTCTGCGGCGGAGAAACACTGTCCGAATGTTCTGCCGTCACCGGCAAGCTATCCGCTTTTCATGTTGAAACCATTCTTGACTATGGAGTAGAATCAAAGGAAACCGATGAAGAGTTTGATATTGCCGTTGGCGAGTTTCTCAAAGCCATTGCTTATGCCAGAGAGAACAGTCATATTCCTTTCATCAGTATTAAAATTACCGGCATTGCCGCATTTGGTTTGCTGGAAAAACTGCATGCAGGTGCCGGCCTTTCAGATGCTGAAACGCTTGCCTGGAACCGGGTAAAGGGCCGGATACATAAAATCTGCAAGGCAGCGCATGATGCCGGAATTGGTGTGATGATGGATGCTGAAGAAACCTGGATTCAGCAACCGGTGGATGACCTGGCCATGGAGATGATGTCGTTTTACAATAAAGAAAAAGCCATTGTCTATAACACATTGCAGATGTACCGGGTTGACCGGTTGCAGTTTCTCAGAGATTCGCTGGAAAAGGCGAAGGCCGGTAATTTTGTTTATGCACTGAAGCTGGTACGTGGCGCTTACATGGGAAGAGAACGCAGGAGAGCTGCTGAAATGAATTACCTTTCACCCATTCAGCCTGATAAGGCGGCCAGTGACCGTGACTTTGATGCAGCGGTGCGCTATTGCCTAGATCATGTGGATTTTGTCAGTTGCTGCGTTGCCTCACACAATGAAAATAGTGCTTTGCAGGCAGCGGTCTATGCTTCCGAAAAAGGTATTACCCCCTCACATCCGCATCTTCATTTCTCCCAGTTATATGGCATGAGCGATAACATCACTTTCAACCTCGCCCATGCCGGTTATAATGTGACCAAATATGTTCCGTATGGCCCGGTAAAAGATGTGGTACCGTATCTCATGCGCAGGGCACAGGAAAATACATCTGTGGCCGGAGCTACAAGCAGGGAGTTGCTGCTGCTGCGCAAAGAGATGAAGCGCAGAAAAATCTGATGATGCAGCGGATCCTTCATCCGGCAGCAGACCTGTCACGGCTGTCGCACCTCATGTGGATATCGTTTTTATTCCCGCTCGTTGGCACTTTGTTAATTTGACATCGTATTTCAGAAGCAGCTCAGTTTTACTATGAAACAATACCATGACCTCCTCCAGCATATCTTAGATGCTGGTGTGCGTAAAGAAGACCGTACCGGCACCGGCACCATCAGTGTTTTCGGATACCAGATGAGGTTTGATTTATCAGAAGGCTTTCCGTTGCTCACGACAAAAAAGCTGCACACCAAATCCATCATTCATGAGTTACTCTGGTTTTTACAGGGTTCTACAAACATTGCGTACCTGAAGGAAAACGGCGTGAGCATCTGGAATGAATGGGCCGATGAAGACGGGGAACTGGGGCCGGTGTATGGTAAGCAGTGGCGTTCATGGCTTACACCTGACGGACAAACAGTGGATCAGATCAGCAATGTGATTGAACAGATCAAAAAGAATCCGAACTCAAGGCGACTCATGGTAAGTGCCTGGAATGTGGCGGATGTAGATAAGATGGCACTACCTCCCTGTCATACGATGTTTCAGTTTTACGTAGCGCCGGCCGATGTATCATCGGGTGAGACAAGAGGAAAATTATCCTGTCAGCTTTATCAGCGCAGTGCAGATGTCTTTCTGGGAGTGCCATTCAATATTGCATCATATGCCTTGCTCACCATGATGATCGCACAGGTTTGCGATCTTGAAGCCGGTGACTTTGTGCATACGCTGGGTGACACGCATCTTTACCTTAATCACCTCGAGCAGACACAGTTGCAACTCACGCGCGATTTCCGCACGCTGCCACAGATGAAAATCAATCCTTCAGTAAAAAATATTTTTGATTTTAAGTTCGAAGATTTTGAACTCTTAAACTACCATCCGCATCCTTCCATCAAAGCACCCATCGCCGTATGATCATCTCGCTGATTGTGGCGGCTGCCGAAAACAATGTGATCGGCATGGAAGGAAAGTTGCCCTGGCACCTTCCGGCAGACATGAAATATTTTAAGCAAACCACCGCCGGTCATGTGGTAATCATGGGTCGTGGTACGTATGAATCCTTAGGCAAACCGTTACCGGGAAGAACCAATATTGTAATTACGCGGCAGGAAAATTTTGTTGCGCCCGGTTGTACGGTTGTCGGCAATTTAAAAGCAGCGCTGGATCATGCGGCAGAAAAAGGAGAACCGGAAGCTTTCATTATCGGCGGTGGCGATATTTTTATGCAATCAGTGCTGTGGGCTGACCGTATTTACCTCACACGTATTTTTCATGCCTTTGAAGGCGATACATTTTTTCCAGCACTGAATGAAGATGACTGGAAGATGGTGAATGAACAACGCCATCAGGCTGATGAAAAGAACAGGCATGCGTTTGCATTTCAGGTTTTTGAGAGGCAGCAATGATGATTATTGAACAAATACTATCAGTGTTTTCTTCCGTCATTGCTGGCCTTATTTAAGGCTTAAGAGGGACATAGCCCGACAACCTGTATCGCTCCAATGAATTATTGATGAATGAAAGAACACATCGTTACTTTTATTTAACGGCTGCTGAAGTGCGCTGTGTTCTCTTCGATACACCCGGCCGCGGAGTTAAGACAGCTAAGATCCGTTTCATTCATATCTGGAAGACCACTTTCGGCTGCATTTGGATTATTTAAAATTCACTTTAATTGAATATTCCTCCCATTTCCCCTCAATTTTTCATCTTTGCTGTAACATTCCATTTCAGCATGCGACTTATCATTCAATGCTTAATTTTCTAACCCCTGAAACTCACACCCTTACATGAAAAAAAATTTGCTTCTTACTGCTGTGCTGTTCTCAGTAGTATTATTCGCCAACGCACAAAGTGCAGATGAAATCATTGGCCGGTACGTTAAAGCTGTTGGAGGCTTTGAAAAAGTTAAAGCCATCAGTACCATTAAAATGACCGGCACCGTAGATGTAGGAGGCGGTATTCAGATCCCTTTCACCAACTATTTCTCACGGCCTGATAAGATGAAGATTGAAGCTACCTTCCAGGGAATGACGCAACAGATAGTGGTGGATGGCAACACCGGCTGGCAGATCAATCCGTTTATGGGCTCCAAAGACCCCGAGCCTATGAATGGTGATCAGCTGAAAATAATGAAGCAGCAGGCCGATTTCGAAGGACACCTCTTTAACTACAAAGAGAAAGGATATACGGCCGAGTTTTTAGGCAGTGAAGATTTTGAAGGCACACCGGTGAATAAAATTTCGCTGACAGGGAAAGATGGTGAACAAACCACCTATTTTCTGGATGCTGAATCCGGCCTGATACTGAAGGAGGCACAAACCATTAAAATGTCTGACACGGAAATGCAGACGGAAACCATCTACGGCGATTATAAAGATGTAGGCGGAATGGTCATGGCGCATTCCATTGAAAGCAAATCGCCCGGTCAGGAAGGATCACAGAAGATTACGGTGAACAATGTAGCGTTGAATGCGCCGATTGATGCTGCCATCTACGTGATGCCGCCCAAAGCCACGACACCGGAGAAGTAATGCCGGGCGTCAAAAACGATGCAATGGCCGGCGGCCTAAAGAATCGTTGAATTATGTGCACGATGGTAGCATGATTACCCGCTTGCTGCTATCGGTCAGTAGCAGCAGCTGATAAGGCAATCATGCGTTGCTGTTTTAATCATGAATTTTTGTTGGACGAAAGAAAAATGATATTACTATGAAAAAAAATCTGTCAACGGCATTTTACCTTTTACTCTTTGCTGCCGGAACTGTGCGCGCACAAACAAACTCCATCTCCTCAGCTACTTTTGGCGCAATTGAAGCGCGGCAGATTGGACCTGCTGTTATGGGCGGAAGAGTTGCAGCAATTGATGCATTAGACAGCGATCCCAAAACTATTTATGTTGGCAGTGCTGCAGGTGGTGTCTGGAAGACAACCACAGGCGGCACTTTCTTTAAACCTGTGTTCGATAAATACACACAGAGTATCGGTGATATCAGGATTGATCAGCGCCATCCCGACACTGTTTGGGTGGGTACCGGTGAATCAAATATGCGCAACAGTGTCTCTTACGGTGATGGATTGTATGTGACATTTGATGGCGGTGCCAACTGGCGTAAAATGGGATTGGACAGTACAGAACATATCAGCAAAATTGCGATTGATCCCTCCAACTCCAGTGTAATTTATGTTGCAGCTCCGGGCCCGTTGTGGAGCGACAGCAAGAGCCGCGGCTTATACAAGTCAACCGATTGCGGAAAAACATGGCAGAAGATTTTATACACCAATGAAAAAACCGGTTGTGCGGATGTTGCCATTGATCCTTCCAATCCCAATGTAATTTATGCTTCCATGTGGCAGTTCAGAAGAACGCCCTGGTCATTCGCTTCGGGTGGTCCGGGAAGTGCATTGTATAAATCTTCAGACGCAGGTAAAACATGGAAGAAAATTCAGAATGGATTCACGGCCGGCGATCTCGGTCGCGTGGTCATTGCTGTTTCGCCCAGCTCGCCGCAGAATGTATACGCTATTGTTGAATCGAAAAAATCAGGATTGTATTTATCCAATGATGGTGGCGAAACCTGGAAAGAGCAAAGCACTACCGCCAATGTAACAGCGCGCCCTTTTTATTTCAGCGTCTTGAAAGTGGATCCTGAAAATCCGAAACGTATCTATCGCCCTGCCTTTACACTGTCTATCAGCGATGATGGCGGCTATTCCTTTAAAGAAGCATCTGCTGCAGGCGGCTGGGTGCACAGCGATCATCATGCCTTATGGATTAATCCGAACAATACAAACCAATTATATCTCGGAACTGATGGCGGAGTGTACATGTCGCTGGACAAAGGCAATAACTGGATATTCCTCAACACATTGCCGTTGGCGCAATATTATCATGTTGCATTCGATGGAGCCGATCCTTACAATGTGTATGGAGGTTTGCAGGACAATGGTTCGTGGAAAGGCCCTTCGGCAAGTTCGGGTGGCATTAACAATAATGACTGGACACCACTTGGATTCGGTGATGGTTTCTGGGTACAGCCCGACCGTAAAATGACAGACTATGTTTACTGGGAATACCAGGGTGGAAATATTTTCCGCAGAAATATGAAAACGAATGAACAGAAAGACATCGCACCTTATCCGATGCCGGGCGAAGCTAAATTGCGATGGAACTGGAATTCGCCTTTGTATTTCAGTCCTTCGAATAAGTTATATGCGGGGTCACAGTTTTTATACGTCACTTCCAACCAGGGGGATACATGGACGAAAATTTCGCCTGATCTCACCACTAATAATCCCGAGAAACAAAAGCAGGAAGAATCGGGCGGCGTTACGGTGGATAATTCTTCCGCAGAAAATCACTGTACTATCTTCACGGTAGCTGAATCACCACTGGATGAAAATCAGGTTTGGGTGGGAACGGATGATGGTAACCTCCAGCTCAGCAGCGATGCGGGCAAATCATGGACGAATACCGTAAAAAATATTACAGGGCTTCCTGCGAATACCTGGGTCAGCAGTATCGAGCCTTCGCGATTTGACAAGATGATTTGTTACGCCACATTTGATGGACATGCAACCGGCGACATGAATTCGTATGTGTACAAAACAAATGATGGTGGAAAAACATGGATGCGTTTAGGTCCGGAAGGATTGAAAGGTGCTGCGCATAAGGTGAAGGAAGATCTTGTGAATAGAAACCTTTTATTCGTTGGAACAGAAACCGGTTTGTTTGTTTCTATTGACGGAGGAAAATCCTGGGCACAGATGACCGGCAATATTCCCAATACGCCGGTGCGCGACATCGCCATTCATCCGGTTAAGCATGATTTGATTCTTGCAACACATGGCCGCGGAATTTTAATTGTGGATGATATCACACCCATCCGCTCATTGAATACTGAGGTCTTAAATGCCGAAGCGACCATTCTGCCGTCAGCACCTCAGCATGTCTCTTTATCAGCTTACGATGGCGCATATCCTACGACCGCTGGAGATTTCTCCGCCGCTAATCCGACAGAAGATGCGGTGATCGCATACTACCTGAAAGACCGTGTAGTAACCGGTGCAGTGAAGATAGAGATTTATGATGCTGCGGGAAAGCTGATGACAACCATTGACGGCACGAAACGCAAAGGCATCAACCGTGTTACCTGGCCGATGAGAATGAAGCCACCAAGGGCAGCCATCGGAGCGCAGATAGAAGGTAACAGCACCATCGGTCCTTTGGTAGAAGAGGGAACGTACACTGTAAAACTGATCAAAGGCGATAAATCTTTTTCAGGTAACATCGTGCTGCAGGCTGATCCGAATTCTATTCACAGTGCCGCGGACCGTGCCGTTCAGAAAAAAATGGTGCGTGATCTTTATGCCATGATTGAAGAATTGGCTTTTATGAATCAGCAGCTCATCGACCTCAATGATTCAGTTGCCAAAATGAAACCGATGGCAAAGGATAAGAAGCTGGTTCAGTCGATGGGTGTATTGTCGGATAGCCTGGTTGCGGCAAGAAAATCGCTGGTAGCCACCAAAGAAGGCACTGCGATCACCGGCGAAGAGCGGTTGCGCGAAAGGATGGGATCGTTGTATGGAAGTATCATGAGTTTTGAAGGAAAGCCAACGGACTCTCAGCTCGACCGCTTTAAAGGATTGCAATACGATATGGATTTGGCGCATCGCCGTATGGATAACATTTATGCAACGCAGCTATCAAAAGTGAATGCATCACTGAAGAAGAGCGGATTTCATGAATTGATGCCGCTCAGCAGGGAGGCATTCGACAAAAGCAGTGATCAGTAAATACAATAGGACAGTTAACAGCAGTGGCCGCTATACCGGTAACGACCTCGACTGTCATAAATAAATGATATGGCTACACGAAGAAAATTTATCAGAAATGTATCAATGGCTTCCACGGCTGGTATGTTTTTTTCGCCCTTTACCGGCAGTGCAGCTTCAGCTAATACGACGCCCGTTGTAAACGGCAACATTGTTATCTCCACCTGGAAGCATGGCTTGCCGGCTAATGAAAAGGCCATGAACATGCTCAAGGCAAAAGCAAGGCCGGTGGATGCGGCGCAGGAAGGGGTGATGGTGGTGGAAGCAGATCCGCGAAATACTTCTGTCGGCCTCGGAGGATTACCCGACCGCGACGGTCATGTTACACTTGATGCCTGTCTCATGGATGAGTTCGGTAATGCCGGTTCCGTTTGCTTTCTCGAAGGCATCGATCATCCGGTTTCAGTGGCACGGCTCGTGATGGACAGAACGCCGCATGTTATGCTGTCTGGCGATGGCGCACTGCAGTTTGCCATTCAGAATGGTTTCCGGCAGCGCAAGGGATTATCACAGGAGGCAAAAAGACAATATGAGGAATGGCTGAAGACCTCCGATTATAAGCCAGTCATTAATGTCGAGAATCATGATACGATTGGATTGATCTTACGCGATGAACGCGGCAATTTCTCAGGTGCCTGCACCACGAGTGGCCTTGCCTATAAGATGCATGGAAGAGTTGGTGATTCTCCGATCATTGGTGCCGGATTATTTGTTGATCCCGAAGTAGGAGCAGCCACGGCTACCGGATTGGGCGAGGCGGTGATCAAAATCTGCGGCAGCCATCTCATTGTGGAAATGATGCGCATGGGCGCTTCGCCGCAGCGTGCCTGCGAAGAAGCCGTGAAGCGTATTTCCATCAGGCAGAAAAATTTCAAAGACATACAGGTCGGATTCCTTGCCATTAATAAGGCAGGTGAAGTGGGGGCCTTCGCCATTCAACCCGGCTTTCAGTATGCATTGGCCATGGACGGAAAAAATGAGTTGAAAGATGCTTTTTCGTTGCTTCCTCCGGATAAAAAGTAGGAACTGCGAAAACAGAGGAAGCGAATAGTGATTAGTCCGGTTTGCTGCTTCAGTACGCAGAGATGCCTTCATTACAAAACCTGTTCACGTAACAAAGTCATATTTCCGCCAAAGCCGATTCAATATCCTTTATCAGGTACGTTGCATCCTCCAGCCCGATATAAAACCGCACCATCCGGTGTGCTGATATGTCCGGATTGAAATCTTCAGGTTTGATGATTGCACACGAAGGAAAAATCAGCGACTCATGTCCGCCCCAGGAAACAGCCATCAGGAAATGTTTCAGTGTATTACAGAATTTTTCCACTGCACTAATGGAATTTGCCTTTAGCACTACCGTAAATAATCCCGGCGATGCCTTCATCTGTTTTTTCGCCAGTTCATATTGCGGAAAAGAAGGTGAAAGCGGATAGTATATCTTTTCAACTTTGGGATGATTTTCCATGAAGTGTGCGACGCGCTGTGTGCTTTGAACAATACGTTCAAGTCGTATCTCCAGCGTTCTTAAACTGCGGATCAACAGCCAGGCATTAAACGGAGAGATAACAGAACCTACAGTGAGCAGGTCGGATCTGAATATTTTTTCTATCATCTCGCTTTTACCGGCAATCACGCCGGCAATCACATCGCTGTGGCCTCCAATGTATTTCGTTGCTGTTTGTACGGAAATATCAATGCCGAAATCGATGGGCTGCTGGTACAACGGTGAACAGTAACTGTTATCAATGATGGTAAGCAGCTTCTTTGATTTTGCCAGTCTTGCCACTGCTTCCAGGTCTTGCAGTTCGAAAGTGAAGGAGTTGGGTGATTCAAGGAAAATGAGTTTTGTATTGGCCTGTATTGCCCGTTCAAAATTTTCCAGTTGTGTTCCATCCACAAAAGTGGTGGTAACACCGAATCGTGGTAATAATGTTTTAAATAATTTGTCAGTCCACGAATAGGGCTTTGCAACAGATACAATATGGTCGCTTTGTTTAACATTGGCAAATACGGCAAGAAAAACGGCGGCAACACCGCTGGAAAGCACCAGCGCATCTTCCGCATGATCAAGCGCTGCAAGTTTTCTCCTGAGCAGGGTTACGGTAGGATTATTACCGCGTGAATAGAGATTTGCGGCAAATTCATCCGTCATCGCTTCCCGCAACAGTGCTGCGTTCTTAAAAGCGAAATTGCTGGTTTGAATGATGGGTGGCGCAACTGCACCGAAATATGATTCGCGGTCTTCACCTAATTCATTGATGATATGCGACAGATCCATGCTGATGATTTAAGTGATCGAAAGTTAGGTTTAAAATTAACACCGGTAATTATTGTACCCTGTTAATTCACGCAATGTAAGCGGTTGAATCAGCACATTCAGGCAAACCGTTTCAACAACAGGTACAGCGGATAACCACATAGCAACACCACAAAGCCAATCAGCGAATTCCCCGGATCACTGTACACAATATTAGCTGTTACTGTCAGTTGCATTGTAATAAAGACAATAGGTAAAACAGGAAACCACCTGATGCGGAAACCTTTGGATGCATCACCTGTTTTCTTTCTTCTTAATATAAAAATGCAGAAAGCCGCACAGGCCAGCGAAATGGTATCATTAAACATCACATAGTTGAGTAAATCATTGTAAGTCTGTAAGAGCAGGAACATGACCACAATCAGCGAAGTATAAAAGATCAGTGTGAATTCCTGAACCTGTTTCCTTGCATGCACATTCATGAAAATTTCCGGAAGGATTTTTTCCTCTGCCATAGCATACATCACACGCGGATTGTGCAGCAGTTCTGAATTGATAAATCCCAATACAGAAATGAAAATAGCCACCGAAGCAAATGCAGCACCCGCATTGCCAAAAAGCACCTTGCCAAGGTCCGCGGCAATTAGAGGAGAATGTTGTACGGTTTCAAAGCCCAATACCTTAACATAAGCAATGTTAATGGAGAAATAAAGCAGGAAAACGATGCCTATGGCAAGCAGGATTGCTTTTGGAATAATGCTTTGCGGCGATTTCACATCGGCTCCCAGGTTTACAATATTCTGATATCCGCCATAGGTAAAAAAAATGGCGATCAGGCTCATGCCCAGTGCTTTGATGAATGCAGCGGCAGGATGATTGCCGGTTACTGTTGATTCCTGCAAAGCAACAGGCACGGAATCTTGCTGCGGAATAAAGAATAATGCAGAAATGAAAACCAGTATCAGCCCGATCTTCACCAGGCTCAGGATATTTTGTGTACGCGCTCCCATGCGGATGCCGAGAAAATTCAGGGCAAACAAAACGGCAACGATGAAGAAGAACATCATCTTTTCGCCATTTGCATTTTGAAGTGATGCGGGTAACAACACCGGCGTGATGTATTGCGCGCCGGTGAACGCAACTACAGCAGTTGATCCTGCATTCAACAGTATATAAGTCCATATGAGCATGAATGCAACAGCAGGATGATAGCAAAGCGAGAAGAGTTTGTAATAGCCACCTGCTACAGGGAAACGCGAGCCGATTTCGGCAAACGTCAGTGCTCCGCAAATGCTGACTAAAGCGCCTGCTGTCCAGGCAATAAAAAAGACCGTAGCACTTCCGGCATGTTGCGCGATGATGGATGGATTGCGGAAAATACCGATGCCGATCACCATTGAAATGATGATCATCGTGAGATCAAAAAATCCGAGTTTGGGTTTGATGGACAATTGATGAGTGCTTTCTTTCGAAAGATACAAGAGTTTATAGAATGGAATTAATAGAGGTCACTTATCAATTATCAGATTGTCAATCTGCTAAAATTTACATCACCGCCATGCTCTCCGCCGGCAAGGTTCTGAGCAAGGCGCGGGACTGATTGCGCCAAGCGGGGATCAGCCATGATGCAATTAAAAGAACAGTATCGTCAACGGATATTGTAAAAGTTTTGGCATGATCACCTGACAACAAGAGCAGGCTCATTTAATCATATTGGATACGCCTTAATTGAACTCCAATGAAAGAAATTTCAGATTTGCATTTTATGAAACCGGATCAAAAAAGAGCTGCCATCAGTGGTACTGCTGAAATTTACTTGGGCATTAGATTTATGTGAGATAGATTTGTAGCAATGCCGATACCGGCAGCAGTATAATAATCAGGCTATTTATGACTCCATCCATAGTATCCGAGGTGCTTTCAGAGAATCCATCGGCAGTGAGTGGGACACGGCTCGCATTAGTTGTTGTCGCCTTTGCCATCCTCACTTCGCAAGCACAGTCACAGTCCGAGCAGCGATTTCCCGACGTAATAGGCGTGAAAGTCAAAGTTGCGGCACCTGGCGTTTTCGATTTCGATGTTACAGTTTCTTCGCCATATGATACTCCCTCGAGGTACGCCGATGGCTTCCGCATCTCTACCACAGAAGGAAAAGTGCTTGGAGAACGCAAACTGCTGCACGATCACCAAACCGAGCAGCCTTTTACCCGTGATCTTCATTCTGTAAAGATTCCGGACGGCATCGTAAAAGTCGTCGTACAGGCTCGCGATCAGAAATACGGATACGGAGGAAAGACCCTCGAGGTATTGCTTCCGGAACGGTGAAACATCCCAAGGCTGTTATGAAGGCAATATGACCAAACCTTTCGTTTGAGCAGAGATCAACCGCTCATCGCTGGCATAAGCCAGACTTGTGCCGTTAAAGCAATGCATTTTTTATAAAACCGCTTTCACTGAATAATCTCTTCATCCGCTCCCGTGTATTCCAAAGTTAAAACAAATGTTTATTTCACTCACCATACAAATCTAAAGGCGAGTTGGATTACCGGATTCGCGATCCAGTGCATAAATCTTGAAGACCGCTTGCAGAGGTGCTGGTATTGTGTTGTGCAGCGGGATGAAGTTTGAAGCACTTTAGCATTAGGCTGCTGACTCCCGAAGTATTTTCTGGAAGCGCGGATTATTCCTCAGCGGTTTCCAATAGTAATGCATTTTATAGAGCGGAATGGTATTGCTCATGGTCCAGCCAAAGGGCATATCGAGCATTTGAATCAGGATGTCAATAGCCTGATCCTGCTCTCCAAGCTGCGTGTAAATGAGTGCCATATATTCAGTAGATGAAATACCAAGTATGGCATCGCGGGTAACCGGCATCATCATTCTTGCACGGTTGCCGGCTGCAATGGCATTTTCTTTTTCACCCAAACCAGCCAGTGCAACACCAAGTGCGGCATGCAACCTGAAATCATCGGGATGTGCTTTCAGCAAATCTGAAGTGACCTTAACAGCATTCCTGAAATAGGATGCGGCCAGCTCATCCTTGCCCTGCAGGCGGCACATCATTGCCGCTGACAATGAGTTGGGCATAAAACTGTACTGCCACATGCGGCCCAGGCTGTCCTCGCAGTCAGCCATTTCGGCTATCAGGGTATCAAAATTCCCACGCAGCGTTTGGAAGTACCAGTAATCACTCCTGAAGTGCGAAGCATCTACGAGCACCGCAGCATCATCCAGTATGGACTGAGCGCGGTCCACATCGCCATTCAGCTCTGCATAGTACATGGCTTTAAGTGTGTAGTAGTTGGGAACATCCGGACTTATTTCAATAGCCAGATTGATGTAGTAGAGGCAGGAATCAAAATCACGTTTCAGCTTGTATGTTTCAGCCAGTTCTGCCCAGCCCCTTGACTGGCGCGGAAAAAGCGCCGCCTGTTTTTTCAGAAAGCTGATGGATTCATCAATCTTCCCCATCCTGCGCAGGATATCGGCACGCATCAGGTAGGTGTATTTTCCGTTGCCTGCTTTCCGGTCAACCATATTCAATTCAGCCAGCGCACCGGCAAAATCACCCTCGCTTTTGAATTTGTAGATGGCCAGCGCATTGCGGGTATAGACATCATCAATTTTCAGAGCCAGCAGTTTATCGAGCCATTCTTTCGACTGCTGCCTGAATTCATCATTGTTGATGACCATGCGTTCCCAGTAGACACTTGCATGCAACTCCACGAGGGCCTGGTAAGGAGCGGTAAATTGCGGATCGAGTCGTATGGCCTGTTCATACATGCGCTTGGCCTGGTAACCTTGCTCACTGATCATGTATCTCCAGAAATCCGCATTCGATTTGTTTCCCCGCAGGTAGAAATCATATGCCTCCAGGTTGTCTGTCGGCACGACTTCAAACAGTGACTGCTCTTCTTCCGTGAGAGTGGCATTGAGTGCTGCAGCTATTCTTTTGGCGATTTCTGATTGCACGGCAAATACATCTTTCGTGGGCCTGTCATAGGATTCCGCCCACAGATGTTTGTCATTCCTGGCATCCACCAGTTGGACATTGATCCGGAACTGATCATTGGATTTCTGCACTGATCCTTCCAGTATCACATCGGCACCGAGTTCATCCGCTATCTGCTTCACTGATCGTGTGGTGCCTTTATACTGAAGAGTGGATGTTCGCGACATGACATTCAGTTGCCCGATCTTAGAAATCTGCGTTAAGATTTCATCACACATACCATCAGTAAAATATTCGTCTTCCTTTGATGCGCTCAGGTTGGTGAAGGGCAAAACGGCAAGCGCTGTCGGACGGGAGGCACTGTCTTTATCTGCAGGAACAAACTGTTGCTGATAGATAATGCCCGAAACAATCAGTACAACAATTGCGATGGCTGCAACCCATCTTCCGTGTACAGGGAAGGTATAGTCGGACAGGGGTTTTCCTTTTCCTTCCAGTGTATCGCGATGCGGAACAATGAGGCCGGGATTGCTGATGGCAAAAATCTCAACAGGAGATTTTACATTTTTTAGCCGGTACTTGCCAAGGGAAACAGTACTGATGTTTTTTTGATTCTTGATTTCGTCGTACACTTTTCCGGATACGAACACGGCACCAGGCACCGAGAAGGATTCGATTCGGGAAGCAATGTTGACACCATCGCCGTAAACATTGCCATCCTCCACGATAATATCTCCCGAATGTATTCCAATTCTCACAGGCACTTCCGGTTCGTCCTGCATCTGCTTTTGTATTGAAATCGCTGTATTTACCGCCTCTATAGCACTATGGAATATGCAAAGGGCGCCATCTCCTGTCATCTGCACAACTTTGCCGGCATTTGGTTTGATTTCAGATCTAAAAAGGTGTTCAAACTTGTTGCGGACCCTCAGCGCATGGTCTTCATCACGCTCCATTAAAGCCGTATAACCTTCTATGTCGGCAAATAATATGGCAGTAAGTTGGTGCGTCAGGGACATAATTTGAGATCATGGCCTTTACAAATGTAAGCGTTCTTTGAATCGGAATCAGCAGACTAAAGGCGAGTTGAGTAGTTTCAATATTCAATATTCAAAATTTAACTCTCCTTGTTTTAGTAATTGACATACACTTTTGCAGTTACACCTATATGCTTTTTCAAGGCAAATTAACAGTCAGTGATTAGCTGAAAACGCTTCCGACAACCCATGCTTTTTTCTTTAAATTCCATTACTTTCTTTGTAAAAAGAATCCTATCTTTGCCGTTCTTTAAAAACGGAGGCGTTTCCAATTGGTTATCAATCACTTCCCCCTTCAACACAAACTATTGCAATTCAATTATTTGCGCCTGCTTATTTAAGGTGTAAGAAGCGTTGTGCTGCTTCGTCTCCTTGATTCGATTACAATGAACTGTTAACGAACAATACAAATCAACATATGCCATTCAAGAAAGACCTTAAAATCAAACCCAACTTTACCAGAATCACCCTCTCACTGGCATCTCCGGATTCCATCCTTGAGCGCTCGTATGGCGAAGTGCTGAAACCGGAAACCATCAACTACCGGACGTATAAGCCTGAACGTGATGGTTTATTTTGCGAGCGGATTTTCGGCCCGGTGAAGGATTACGAATGTTACTGCGGTAAATACAAACGTATTCGTTACAAAGGTATCGTATGCGACCGTTGTGGTGTGGAAGTAACAGAAAAGAAAGTTCGCCGTGAACGCATGGGGCACATCAAACTAGTAGTACCGGTAGTTCATATCTGGTATTTCAAATCATTGCCCAATAAGATAGGTTACCTGCTTGGTTTATCTTCCAAGAAACTGGAAACTATCGTATACTACGAACGCTATGTGGTGATTCAGCCGGGTATCAGGGAAGACAAACAATACCTTGACCTGCTCACTGAGGAAGAATACCTCGAAATCCTCGAGCAGCTTCCCAAAGACAATCAGCATCTCGACGATATGGATCCCAGGAAGTTCCTGGCTAAGATGGGAGCTGATGCCGTTCGTGACTTGCTGGCACGTATTGATCTCAATGATCTTTCCTACCAATTGCGCCACCAGGCTGCCAATGAGACTTCGCAGCAACGTAAGGCGGAAGCCCTCAAGCGGTTGAGTGTGGTGGAAGCATTCCGCGAAGCGAATGAACGAGCCACAAATCGTCCTGAATGGATGATCGTACAGTATTTGCCGGTCGTTCCGCCGGAATTACGCCCGCTGGTACCATTGGATGGTGGCCGTTTTGCCTCTTCGGATTTAAATGATTTATACCGTCGCGTAATTATCCGCAATAACCGCCTTAAGCGCCTGATCGAAATTAAAGCACCGGATGTAATCCTGCGGAATGAAAAACGCATGTTACAGGAAGCGGTTGATTCATTATTCGATAACTCACGGAAATCAAATGCAGTAAAAGCTGAAGGTGGCCGCGCGCTGAAATCATTAAGCGATGTGCTGAAAGGAAAGCAAGGTCGTTTCCGCCAAAACCTTTTAGGTAAACGCGTTGACTATTCCGGCCGTTCCGTAATCGTGGTTGGCCCCGACCTGAAATTGCATGAATGCGGCTTGCCAAAAGACATGGCAGCAGAACTGTTCAAACCTTTCATCATCCGCAAGCTGATTGAAAGAGGTATCGTGAAAACAGTAAAGTCTGCCAAAAAGCTTGTTGATCGCAAAGAACCTGTAATCTGGGACATCCTTGAAAATATTCTGAAAGGCCATCCTGTAATGCTTAACCGTGCGCCAACACTGCACCGCTTATCCATTCAGGCTTTCCAGCCTAAACTTATTGAAGGAAAGGCTATTCATCTTCACCCGTTGGTGTGCGGAGCGTTCAACGCGGATTTTGACGGTGACCAGATGGCCGTACATGTTCCACTCAGTAATGCAGCTATCCTTGAAGCGCAGCTGTTGATGCTTTCAGCACACAATATTCTGAATCCGCAAAACGGATCACCAATTACATTGCCATCGCAGGATATGGTATTGGGACTTTATTATACCACCAAGGGCAGGAAGAGCGACAAAGCGCTCAAGATGAAAGGCGAGGGAAAGGCATTCTATTCAGCCGAAGAAGTGATCATTGCATATAATGAAGGTAAAGTAGATCTGCATTCCTGGATCCGGGTTAAGGCCAGGGTGAAGGAGAACGACACCTTTACGGAGAAGCTGATTGAGACTACTGTTGGCCGTGTAATCTTTAACCAGATGGTGCCGGAAGAGGCTGGCTTTGTGAACCTGCTGCTCACTAAGAAAGCATTGCGCGATATTATTGGCGACATCATTAAAGCAACTGACATTCCGACTACTGCCAAGTTCCTGGACGATATCAAACAACTGGGTTTCACTATGGCCTTCAAAGGCGGCTTGTCATTTAACCTTTCAGATCTTCTTATTCCTGACAATAAACAGGAAATGCTGAAAGGCGCACAGGACGAAGTGGATGAGATTACCAACAACTATAACATGGGTTTCATCACCAACAATGAACGTTATAACCAGGTGATTGACATCTGGACCCGTGTTAACAACCGTATTTCAGAAACTCTCAATAAGGCTTTGGAGCTTGACCGGCAGGGATTCAACAGTGTGTACATGATGCTTCATTCCGGCGCACGTGGATCCAAAGAACAGGTGCGTCAGTTGGGCGGTATCCGCGGCCTGATGCAAAAGCCGCGTAAATCCGGCAGCTCAGGAGGTGAACTGATTGAAAATCCGATCCTCGCTAACCTGAAAGAAGGACTAAGTGTATTGGAATATTTCATTTCTACACACGGTGCGCGTAAAGGTTTGGCTGATACCGCTTTGAAAACAGCAGATGCCGGTTATCTCACCCGCCGTCTGGTGGATGTGGCACAGGATGTCGTAATAATGGAAGAAGATTGCGGAACTCTCCGCGGTATTCCTATCTCTGCATTGAAAGACAATGATGAAGTGGTGGAGCCATTGTATGACCGTATCGTTGGCCGTGTAAGTCTGTATGATATTATCGATCCGTTAACGGATGAACTGATCGTGAGTGCAGGTGAAGAGATTGACGAAGATATTGCATCAAAGATTGAAGAAACTGCCATTGAAACTGTCGAAATACGCTCAGTACTTACATGCGAATCACGCAAAGGCGTGTGCGTAAAATGTTATGGAAGAAATCTCACCACCGGCCGCAGGACGGAAATCGGTGATTCCGTAGGTATCATAGCCGCTCAGTCTATTGGCGAACCCGGTACACAGCTGACCCTTCGTACGTTCCATACGGGTGGTGCTGCTTCAGGTATGGCCACAGAGTCGGAACTGAAAGCTAAGTTTGATGGTGTGGTGAAATTTGAAGATGTGCGGACTGCAACTTATACCAATGGCGCGGGAGACAGGGTAGTGGTGGCCATTGGCCGTGCCGGTGAAGTACGCATTGAAGATCCTAAATCAGACAGGGTGCTGATCGCTAACCACGTTCCATATGGTTCCTATATTACAGTAAAGGAAGGAGATAAGGTAACCAAAGGTCAGACCATCTGTACCTGGGATCCTTACAACGCTGTGATTCTCTCCGAGCTGAAAGGACAGATTGAATTTGAGAATATTATTGAAGGTGTCACTTTCCGCGAAGAAATGGATGAACAGACCGGCCACAAAGAAAAGGTGATAATTGAAACCCGTGACAAGACGAAGATCCCGACGATCAAAGTTATTGGTAAAGGCAAGGAACATAAATCATATAACATACCGGTAGGTTCACACATCAATGTGGAAGCAGGTGAAGATGTGGAAGGAGGAATGATACTTGTGAAAATTCCAAGAACGCTTGCAAAGCTTCGCGGCGATATAACCGGTGGTCTTCCGCGTGTAACAGAATTGTTTGAAGCAAGAAATCCTTCGAATCCTGCTGTGGTAAGTGAGATAGACGGTGTGGTTTCATTCGGCGCTGTAAAACGCGGTAACCGTGAGATCATCATTGAATCACGTGATGGTGATCAGCGCAAGTACCTGGTGCCGTTGTCAAAACTGTTCCTCGTGGCGGAAGGTGACTATGTGAAAGCCGGGCAGCCACTGTCAGAAGGTGCCATTACACCTAATGATATACTTGCCATCAAAGGCCCGAATGCGGTGCAGGAATACATGGTGAATGAGATTCAGGAAGTGTACCGTTTGCAGGGTGTGAAGATTAACGATAAGCACATAGAAACGATCGTAAGGCAGATGATGCGGAAGGTGCATATCGAAGATCCGGGTGACACACGATTCCTCGAAGGCGAAGGCGCGGATAAGTTTGAGTTCCTGGTAGAAAATGAAGAGATTTTTGATAAGAAAGTGGTGACGGATGCAGGCGCTTCTCCAAACCTGAAAGTTGGACAGATTGTAACGCTGCGGCAGATACGTGAAGAGAATTCTGTGTTGAAACGCCAGGATAAGGCAATTGTAGAATATCGTTCCGCAATGCCGGCTACTTCCAGTCCTCTGCTGATGGGTATTACCCGTGCATCATTGGGTACGAAGAGCTGGATTTCCGCAGCGTCCTTCCAGGAAACAACCAAGGTATTGAGTTCAGCATCCATCAATGCCAAAGTGGATGAACTTGGTGGCCTGAAAGAAAATGTAATTATTGGTCACCTGATTCCAGCCGGTACCGGCTTGAGAGACTACGAAAATATCGTGGTGGGTTCACAGGAAGAGTATGATAAGCTGGTAGCTTCCAAGCGCGAACTGATGGGAGAGATTCCGAGCCTTGACGAGTGATTGGATTAACATTTGGAAATAA
The DNA here is from genome assembly GCA_019694975.1 of Chitinophagales bacterium. Lineage (NCBI taxonomy): Bacteria > Pseudomonadati > Bacteroidota > Chitinophagia > Chitinophagales > Chitinophagales bacterium. Next base: position 878 of record JAIBAY010000001.1, on the reverse strand, counting down.
ACGGTTCATGAGCCGTCCTGCTTTCCGCGGGACGGCTTTTTTTTAATTAATACGGTGACCGGCAGCAACCTGCATCTGTAAAAATCAGGTGATTGTATTGGAGATTGCAAACCATGAACAAAACTTCATATTTGCAGCATCGGGCTGAAGCTCATTGATGCTTTGAAATGCAAAATGAGGGTTTAACTTTGAAGTAAATTGAAAATCAAAATGGATCCAAAAGATAAGCAACCGCAAAATCAGATTAATATTGAGCTGAGTGAAGAAACAGCAGACGGCATATACTCAAACCTCGCTATCATTCAGCATTCCAACCAGGAATTTGTGCTTGATTTCATCAAAGTGATGCCCGGCGTGCCTAAGGCAAAAGTGAAAGCACGCATTGTGCTTACTCCACAGCATGCAAAGCGATTTATGCGGGCTATGGCAGATAACCTGCGTAAGTTTGAATCTATGTATGGTGAAATACAGGAAGCCGAAGATATCAAGATACCCATGAATTTCGGGCCTTCTATCGCACAGGCCTGAGCAATTGCAAGCTGGTTGTTATTGCAAGCTATCTCCGAATAGGCAATCAATGCGGTCATGCCGAATTTATTTCGGCATCTTTCAATGAATTGAGGAGATCCTGATCCCAATCAATCGGGACAGGATGACTCCAGGTATTTTGAGATAGCTTCCGGAATAGTCCGGCGCCGCATAATTGTTATGATTAATGATCAGAAGCAACGCTGATTAACAGAAACGGTGAAGGGTATTCCCGAAAATGTAGAACTCAATCTGAGTAAGTATTTCACAGTATAGTGTGCAAAGAAAAAGCCCCAAATAAGTCACGAAGTGATCAAATTTGGGGCAGTAAAATTTGCACTACAAATGTA